>JAZNXI010000024.1:0-26025 GCA_045593825.1 Lachnospiraceae bacterium | reverse complement strand
TTGGCCTCCGACTTGCATTTCGATATTATTCATCATTCATCTTCTCCCAACGCCTTAATCACCTTGGCAATATTCATGGAAATCGGGCACTTGCTCACGCAGCGTCCGCAGCCTACACAGCCGTATACGCCGTCATTGTTGGACGGGAAGTATACCAGCTTGTGCATGAAGCGCTGACGGAATCTCTGCATCTGATCGGGACGGTTGGTGCCGTGCGCCATCATGGTGAAGTCCGAATACATGCAGGAGTCCCAGCAGCGGTAACGCTGTACGCCGTGTCCTGTGTCGTAGTCCTTAATGTCGTAGCACTGGCAGGTTGGGCACACAAAAGTACAGGTACCGCATGCCAGACATGGCTTATATAAGTCTTCCCAAATTGGGGATTCGAACTTTTCGGTTAAAGCATCACCATTCCAACCTTCTAAGGAAAGGTTCATGTATGGGAGCTTTTCTACGATAGCGCGGATAGCGGTCTTTTCATCCTCTACCTTTGCTTCGTCTGTTTCAGTAAGCAGGGAAGCAACTGCCTTTGTTAATGCCTCGCCCTTCTCGGTGAGAGCCTTCCAGTACAGTTCGCCTTCTACCATCCAGGTAGCAACGTCTGCCACAGGCTCTGCGCAGTCAATGCCGAATACCTTACAGAAGCAGGTTTCTTCCGGCTCGTGACAAGCCAGGGCAACGATGGTGCCGTGGGCACGTCTTGCTGCGTAGAAGGTATCTACAGGCTCGGATAAGAATACCTTATCCAGCACTTCAACACCCTTTACGTCACAGGCCTTCATGCCAAATACCACGAAATCCTCATGGCGTAATTCTTCCGGCTTGATGGTAATCTTCTTGCCGTCTCTATAACAGGTATATAAATTTTCGCTCTGTGGGAAGAATGCATCCTTTGGAGACTTTACACTCTTTAAAGTGTCTAAGTCTACTTCTGCGCCCTCTGCCCATGCTTCGAAATTTACCTGGCCACCGTTATTTACCGGTGCATAAATATCTCTTTCTGCCGCCATTAACTGAAATAATGCGGTCAGATTTTCTTTTGCAATCTTATACATACATTATTCCTCCTTAGCGGTTTGTTACGATACTTGGTTCAGCATCATCAAAAGTAAAGTTTGTAAGCGGGCCCTTTGTTTCAGCGTCTGCACCTGCCTGGAAATCACCGTATAACTCGTTGATGTCCTTGATGAACTTACGGTTGAACAAGTGAAGCGGAATGCCCTGTGGACATACTCTGCTGCACTCGCCGCAGTCGGTACAACGTCCTGCCACGTGGAAGGCACGGATAATATGGAACATCTTCTCTTCGAAGGAATCCACGTTTGCCTTCTGGTCGCTGTCGAACTTGGTGCTGTCGAATACACACTTACGGCAGCTGCATGCAGGACATACGTTACGGCATGCATTACAACGGATACACTTACTAAGTTCCTTCTGGAAGAAAGCAAACTTTTCAGCAGGACTCATTGCTTCGATTTTTTCAACTTCCGCAAAACGCTCTGCATCCTTGGTATCCTTGGATTCGCCGATTAACTCGTCGTAAATCACATGTTCTTTGCCCTTACATACATGGCAACGCTCTAACATTGCATCGAAATATGCACAGGATTTTTCTCCGTAAAGGGTCTGGAAAGTAAGAGTTTCTGCGCCGTCTGCCATTTCAGCACCGGACACTGCGGTAACACCCTTAATGCCAAGCTCCTTTACCTTTTCGATGTTTAACTTACCCATACAGCCCACACCAACGATGTATGCCTTTTCGCGGTCTACACGGTGCTCCTTGATGAGCTGGTTGAAGCTATAGGAATCACATGGCTTTAAGCAAACCATGGTCTTGCCTTCTAACTTGGAAGCGGCAATCATGTACTTGCTAAGGTTTGCGCCACAAAAACCGTTATATACGAAATTATCAAGCTCTTCTGCTGTGGTGAAGAAAGCCGGTTCCGGATTATATGGGAGGTCGCCGGCCTTCCAGCCAAGTACGCGTGCTACGGTACCGTTTGCCAGAAGCTCTTTTGCACGAGTGATTAATTCTTGCATCTCAAATCCCCCAATCTAACATTCTCACCAAGAGAGTGAATCTTTTCTACAAATTCGTTCATGGTCTGAGAGAACTTAACACCTTCTGCTGCAGATACCCATTCTACGCGGGTACGGCCGTTTTCCACGCCCATGTAGTCAAGCATGGAGAACAGAAGAGTCATACGTCTTCTCGCATAATAGTTACCTGTGCTGTAGTGACAGTCGCCCGGATGACATCCGCAGATGATAACACCGTCAGCGCCCTTTTCAAATGCTCTTAAGATGAACATTGGGTTTACACGACAGGAACAAGGTACACGGATAATCTTTACGTCGGCAGGGTAAGCCAGACGGCTGCTTCCTGCAAGGTCTGCACCTGCATAACTACACCAGTTACAGCAGAATGCTACAATTTTCGGTCTGAATTCTTCATTGTTTAACGACATATTGCATCTACCTCCGCTATAATCTGTCTGTTAGAGAAGCCCTGTAAGTCCATAGCACCGGAAGGACAGGTAACGGTACAAGCACCACAGCCCTGGCAAAGTGCGTTGTTTACGCTTGCCACGCGGCGGGTTTCACGGATACCGTGGTCATTGATTTCCTTCTCTTCGTAGGAAATTGCGCCGTAAGGACATACATTAGCACAAGTGGAACAACCGTTACACATAAGCTCGTCAGCCTTTGCGGTACATGGGTTTGTGGTTAACTTATCCTTTGCCAGTAAGCCGATGGCCTTAACTGCTGCAGCGCCGGCCTGGGCAACGGTTTCCGGAATATCCTTTGGACCCTGGCAGACACCGGATAAGAATACACCGGCCGTTGGGGATTCTACCGGACGAAGCTTTGGATGTGCCTCTGTCAGGAAGTTGTTGGTATCAATACTTGCAGTAAGCATGGTTGCAATCTGTCTTACGGATGCTTCCGGTTCGATAGCGGTTGCTAAAACTACCATGTCTGCTTCCTTAAGAATCTGCTTGTTGTCAAGTAAGTCGGAGCCCTGAACAAGGAGCTTGCCGTTTGGCTGCGGGATAACCTTACCAACCTGACCCTTTACATAATTTACACCATATTCTTCTACCGCTCTTCTGTAGAATTCATCAAAGTTCTTACCAGGAGTACGTACGTCGATGTAGAATACGGTTACGTTTACATCCGGATACTTATCGCGGATTAACATTGCATGCTTTGCAGTGTACATACAACAAATCTTGGAGCAGTAGCTCTTACCTCTGTTGTCGGAGCAACGGCTGCCCACGCACTGTACAAATACGATTTCGTGAGGATGCTTACCGTCGGATAAACGCTCTAAGTGACCCTTGGTAGGACCTGCTGCGTTCATGATACGCTCTAACTCTAAGGAAGTGATAACATCCTTGCTCTGGTTGTATGCGTATTCATCGTAATTATCTAACTTGATGGTATCAAAACCGGTAGCCACAACGATGGCACCGTACTTCTGGGTTACGATTTCATCCTGCTGTGTGTAATCGATGGCGCCTGCCTGACAAACCTTTTCGCAGACACCGCACTTGCCGGTCTTAAACTTGATGCAGGCATCTCTGTCGATAACCGGAACGTTTGGAATAGCCTGTGCGAATGGTGTGTAAATAGCACTTCTTGTGTTTAAGCCGCGGTTGAATTCGCTTGGAGCCTTCTTGGAAGGACACTTTTCCTGACAAACGCCGCAACCGGTACACTTGTTGGCATCAACGCTTCTTGCTTTCTTTCTGATATCTACGGTAAAGTCACCAACGAAGCCGGAAACCTTTTCCACTTCACTATATGTATAGATAGTGATTTTTTCATGAGCCGCAGCCTCTACCATCTTAGGGGTGAGGATACAAGCGGAACAGTCGAGGGTTGGGAATGTCTTATCTAACTGGGACATTCTGCCACCGATACTTGGTGTCTTTTCCACGATATCTACTTCATAACCTGCATCTGCAATATCAAGTGCAGTCTGGATGCCGGCGATACCACCACCGATAACCAGGGCTCTCTTTGTTACACGGCTTTCGCCAGGGAACAGAGGAGCATTTAAATTAACCTTAGCAATTGCTGCTCTGGCAAGGATAACAGCCTTCTCGGTTGCTTCCTCTACGTTCTTGTGAATCCAGGAACAATGCTCACGGATATTTGCGATTTCTACCATGTATGGATTGATACCCGCACGCTTTGCTGCTGTACGGAAGGTATTCTCATGCATACGTGGGGAACAGGAACATACAACGATACCTGTTAACTTCTTTTCTTTAACTGCTTCCGCAATCTTTGCCTGGCCGGCTTCGGAACACATATACTGATAATCTTCAGCATGTACTACGCCCGGTTCCATAGCAACCATTTCTACTACTTTTTTAACGTCTACCGTAGCCGCAATATTACTACCACAGTGGCAGACAAAAACGCCTATTCTCTGCATTACGGCTTACCTCCTGTATCTTCTGAATGCACTCATAAGTAACTGCTGTGGAAGGTCTTCGTCCAGTAACTCCGGAATTTCTTCAGGAGCAAGACCGGTCTGACCCTTCTGGCGGATTACCAGCTGTCTTGCTGCGTCAATGAGTCTGCCCGGCTGTACGTCTCTTGGACAACGCTCTACGCAGGCGAAGCAGGAGAGACACTTCCAAAGGGACTTGGAATTTGCCAGTGCATCAATATCACCGTTTAAAACGTAGGACACAAACTGATGCGGCTTAATATCCATTTCGTTAAAAGCAGGACAGGTAGCAGAGCATTTTCCGCACTTCATGCACTTTAACGGATTTACGCCGCTGATTTCTTTAATTCTTTCAGCCTGATTCTTTGCGCTGCTCATTACTTAACCTCCTCCTTTACTCCAAGTGCTTCGGCAAGTAATTCGGTGAAATAGTATACAGGAAGCTCAGCTTCACTCTTATTTAAGTTGTACATGCACAGTGGGCAGGCAGTAATTAACATTTCTGCGCCGAAACCGGATGCACTTTCCTTAATCTTATCACACATGTTCTTTGCCATTTCTTTTTCTCTGAGGGAAATATATCCACCGCAGCATTCATTACGGTACGGATAAACCACCGGAGTTGCTCCGATAGCACGGATGAAATCTTCAATAATGGTAGGGTTTTCCGGATTATCAAAACCTAAAACCTTGCCCGGGCGAAGAAGTAAGCAGCCGTAATAAGCGCCAATCTTCTTACCGGTTAACGGATTTACCACCTTTTCCTTTAAGGTATCAAAACCAACTTTATCACGCAGTACTTCTAAGAAATGGTATACGTTGGTTTCACCTGCGTAAGGAGTTTCTAACTGCATATAGTTGTTTGCTCTGGTGCGGATGTCATCGTTATTCTTCATGTCGTTGTTGACACGCTTAATTACATGATGGCATGCAGAACAAAGAGTTACTAAATCCTGACCCTTTTCCTTTGCTTCATTTAACGCACGGACAGAAGAAAGCTTGGAAGCAATTTCGTCAGTACCAAGCGGATAAACACCGCCGCAGCACTGCCAGTTTTCAACTTCTTCCAACTCAAATCCCAGCGCCTTTGCAGAAGCTCTGGCATAAGCATCTAACTCTTTTGCCTTTGTTCTTAAGGTACATCCCGGATAATAAGTGTACTTCATAACTAATTCATTCTCCTTTTATCTGTTAAATCTGAAGCTGAGCAATAATTCCCTTTAAGGTATCAGCACTCTTCTTCAGCAGTACTTCTTCTTCATCAGTTAAATTAACTTCTACCTTACCCTGACAGCCGTTAGGACCAACCAGTGCAAGGGTACTTAAACATACATCCTCAATGCCGTATTCACCGTGCATCATGGTAGAAACGGTTGTATAAGAATCTGTAGATGCAAGTAAGATGCTGCAAAGCTTACAAACTGCTGCGGATACCGCATAGAAAGTAGCACCCTTGTTAGCAATAATCTTACCGCCGGACTTCTGTACATACTCAAGCATTGCTTCCTTATCTACCGGACTAACAATCACGCCACTGTTCTTCATTGTCTTTACGTACTCTTCCATAGGAACTGCGGAGATACATGCCTTACTCCAAGGAATGAAGGAAGTATCACCGTGCTCACCGAATACATAGGCATGTACGTTCTTCTGGGCAACATTGAAGTGCTCGGCAATACCGCAACGAAGTCTTGCTGTATCAAGTACGGTACCGGAACCGATAATCTGATTTTCAGGAATACCGGAAATCTTTGTGAATACATAAGTTAAAACGTCTACCGGATTACTTACAATAATATACTTTGCATTTGGAGCTGCCGCAGCAATCTGTGGTGTAATCTCCTTTAAAATATCTACATTGGTCTGAGCAAGTTCCAGTCTGGACTGACCGGCTTTACGTGCTACACCGGAGGTAATAATAACGATATCGGAATCCTTAGCATCTTCATAATCGCCGGAAGTAATGGAGATTGGCTCTCTGAAGCAGGTACCCTGGATAATATCCATTACCTCGCCTTCTGCCTTATCTCTGTTAACGTCAATCATAACGATTTCGGATGCAATATCATCCTGAGATAATGTGTACGCAATAGTTGCGCCAACGCTTCCTGCGCCGATAATAGTGATTTTTCTGCTCATGTCATTGGTTCCTTTCTTAACTTTGTTTATTTTTTAACAATTTTTTACACAAAAAAAATGAGAGAAATACTCATACGACAATATCATATCATATTCTCCCTCATTTTCGCAAGTGGCAAAACATACAAAAACCATTCTGCTACTTCCTATTACTTTGTGCAGTTTCGTCCAATAGCATCTCTTTTACAAACCTTGACTCCTCCATTTCCTTCCCATGGAGTCTTACCACGGAAAAGACATGTAAATATTGCTTCGCCCTGGTCAATGCCACATAAAACATGCGGCGTTCTTCCTCCAGCTCATCCATAGACACCGCCTTCTTATATGGTGTGATTCCTTCATTTACGTCCGGAAGAATTACCACCTCATATTCCAGACCCTTTGCCGAATGCATGGTCGCCAACATCACTCCGCGGACATTACGCTTTTCCCGAAGTTCTCTCTGCCGCTCCAGTTCCTGCTTATATTCTTCCATATAAGCAAACCATTCTTCAAAGGTATCGAAGTTTCTGGCACTTTCCTGAAGCTCCGTTACCACCTCCAACAGTTCTTCCGGCTTCATACGGCGGTATTCGGCGTACTGCTGTAAATACTCATCATAACCGATTCCCCGGCGAATATAGTTAATAGCAGCATATGGATTGGTTTTGGATAGCATTTCCAGATCATATTCCAGTTTATCAATGCGGTCAATCATCCAGTCCCGGTCCCGGTAATACCATTTCCATTTGCTGAAGCTTACCTCCGCATCCTGCAGGGTCTCTCTGGAAAGGTACCGGTTGGGCCGGTTCATAATCTGCAGAAAAAGGCCTCTCTCCCGACTACCCATGGCGAGCTTAATATAAGTAATTATATTTTTACAAATCCAGTGATCAAATAAATTCGGCACCACATCACGCATCTGGAACGGAATGTTATAATTCATCAATTTTCCCATTATACCGCGGGCCTGGGTATTGGTACGGAATAAGATTGCCATCTCTTCGTAAGGAATTCCCTTGGCATGATACCATCTCAATTTTTCAATGATTCGTTCTCCCTCTTCCTCCTGGGTCGGAAACCGTTCTGTTATCACCGGCACCGTTGCGGGCTTGGTGGCAAGAATTTCTTTAGGAAAACGTTTCCTGTTGTGTCCGATGAGACGCAGGGCACTTGATACGACAGCTTCCTGGGAACGGTAATTATAATTTAACAGCACCTGCTTTGCACCCTTGTAATCCTTCGGGAAATTTAACATAATTTCCGGTTTTGCACCCCGGAACCCATAAATGGACTGGTCATCGTCTCCCACAATAAATAAATTATTCTGCGGTAATGCAAGCATTCGGATAATATCATACTGGATCCGGTTAATATCCTGAAATTCATCAATTAAAATATACTGATATTTCTCCTGCCATACCTGTAAAATGTCCTTCCGCTGCATCAGCAGTTCATAGGTATACAACAAAATATCATCAAAATCAATCAGACGCTGACGTCGCATGCTTTCCGTGTATTCCATATAAATCCGCTGAAACTGCTCCTCAGGACAATTCATGGAATAATAAGTACTGATATCAATTCGCTCTGTTTTGATTTTGCTGATTTCCGCGCGGACTGCGTCAATGAATTCCCTCTCATCTTCTATCTCCATATCGTACTTGTGGATTAAATCAGACAGCAGCTGTGTGCTTGCTTCTTCCCGGATGATATTGGAGGCATCTAAGTGATAGGCATATTTCAGAATTTTAAAGAATACCGCATGAAAAGTTCCAAAATTGACCCGGCCGGTTACGGCCTGTCGTTCTTCCTGCTGCAACCGCTCAAACCGCTCCTGCATTTCATTGGCTGCCGCTTTCGTAAAAGTAATCACAAGAATATTGCCGGGAGCCACACACCGTTTGGTGAGCTCCAGAACTCTTCTTGTGATTACCGCTGTTTTACCGGAGCCGGGGCCCGCCAAAACCAGCATTGGCCCCTCTCCGTGTGTTATTGCTTTTTGTTGTGCTTCGTTGAATCTCAAAAATACTTTTCCATTCCTTCTGATGTAGTCTGAATTGTGGCAATGGCTTCCTTTACATCCTCGGCACTCTTTAAGTTGTTATCACTTAAATTCTTTGCCTGTTCTGCAGTTGCAGTAATTTCTTCTGCTGTTGCAGACAGCTGGGAAATGCTTTCCACAATCTTGTTATTTGCTGCAAAAATACCGGAAATGTCGGTATCGATTTCTTTGATTCCACCGATTAAGGAGGTGATATTCTTATCCAGCTTTTCGAAATTGTCGGCTGCGGTAATAATCATCTCGTTCTGCTTTTCTGTAGCATCCATGGACTTTTCTACCGCTACCACAACTTCATCCGCATTGGCATTTAACTCTGTAACAATGTTCTTAATGCTTTCTGTGGAAACTCTGGTCTGCTCTGCCAGCTGACGGATTTGTTCCGCAACAACCGCAAAGCCGCGGCCTGCTTCACCGGCTCTTGCACTTTCGATGGAGGCGTTAAGAGCAAGTAAATTGGTCTGGCTGGAAATCTTGAAAATCATTCCTGCGATTTCTTCTACTTCCTGTGTCTTTTGCTGAAGCTTCTGCATTGCCGCAGTTACCTGCTTGTTGGTTACTGCAATTTCGCCGGCCTGCTGCTTTAACTCTTCGATAGCTTCCATATTTTCATGGATGCTTACATTGGACTCTTCCGCAACAGTTACCATATCTGCGGATCGCTTTGCTGTACCCTCAATGTTACCCTGAATTTCCTGGGTCATGATGTTCTGGTCCTGAACACTTTCTGCAGTCAGTTCCATGGCATCTGCGATTTCCACCATGCTGCGGTGAATGGTTTCGGCAGAATCATATAACTGTGCGGTAGCCTCGCTGCTCTTGTCGGTTTCATCCTTCACAACCTTGGAAGTAGCAAGAACATCCTTTAACATCACATCCTGCTGTGCCTGCTGATAACCCATGAAGCCGGTAATGTCCCTCATGTAGATATTTATTACCTTGGCTACCATGGTAGCAAGGAAAATGGTAGCCACAATGGTAGCCACCAGTGCATAGCCGTCTGCCGTTTGCTTTGCATTGCCGGACATCTGGCGGTATAATACACAAACAACATAGCTTACCCAGTAAAAAATAGCCAGTTTCTTGGAATACTTCCAGTCAAAGAACGGAAGATTCATTAACAAGATGGCAGCCAAAAGCCAAAATACAAAGGTTGCATCTGTCATAAACATAACAGCTACGAAAACTACACCTACAGAAACCGCATTAGTAGTACGGAATTTGTGTTTCAGCTTCTTTACTTTAAACATAATGATATTGGTAATTAAAGCCGCTATCGTAATCCAGTTTGCAATCTGCGGAAGCATCGGTCTGTCAGTTTCCCTGAACATCATGCGCATTACCAAATAAGCAATGACAATCAGAAACATAATCACAGTAGAAAGGAACACCAAACGGTTACTTCTTTTTAACCGCATTTCCTCGTCCTTATACAAATACTGCTGGCCTTCCGGTTCTGTTTTTGCTGTCTTCATCTCTTGTCCCATAATTATTTACCCTTCTCTCTTAAAGTGTGTGGCCGTTTATTCCGCTAACATCGCAATGGCCTTGCGAATACGGTTCAAGGATTCCTCTTTACCAAGGATTTCCATGATTTCATAAGCACCGCCCGGTGTGGACTGCTTTCCGGAAACTGCGGTACGAACCGGCCATAATCCCTGTCCGTTCTTGATTCCGGTCTTAGCAATGTACCCCATTAACACTGCTTCAACACCGGCAATGGAGTAGTCCTCCAGTGCCTCTAATTCCGGTAACAGCTCCTGTAATACCTGCAAGGAGCTTTCCTTGGTGGTCTTCATCTTCTTGTGTACGTACATTTCTGTATCATACTCCGGAAGCTCATCAAAGAAATCAATCTTCTCGCCGATATCGCAAAGAGTCTCGATACGGGTCTTAACAAGTAATGCAATCTTATTTAAGTCGTAGTCCTTCTTTACTACTTCCTTTACATAAGGAACTGCCAGCTCTAAATACTTATCGTCATCTAACATCTTCATGTACTCGCCGTTCATCCATTTTAACTTCTGGATGTCAAATACGGACGGAGACTTGTTGATGTGATGGTAATCAAATACTTCCTCTAACTCCTTTAAGGAGAAAATTTCGCGGTCGGTACCGGAGCTCCAGCCAAGAAGTACCATGAAGTTAACAATTGCCTCCGGTAAAAAGCCCTGCTCCAATAAATCCTCGAAGGAGGAATGACCGCTTCTCTTGGAAAGCTTACGGTGCTCCTCATCGGTGATGAGTGGGCAGTGTACGTAGGTAGGCTCTTCCCAACCGAACGCCTGATACAGGCGGGTGTACTTTGGTGTGGAAGATAAATATTCGTTACCACGGACAACGTGGGTAATCTGCATTAAATGGTCGTCGATTACGTTTGCAAAATTGTAGGTTGGGAAACCGTCGGACTTGATTAAAATCATGTCATCCAGCTCTTCGTTTTCCACAGTGATGGTGCCGTAAACCGCATCGGTAAAGGATGTGGTGCCGGTGGTTGGCATGTTCTGGCGGATAACGAACGGCTCGCCTGCTGCTAACTTAGCCTCGATTTCTTCCTTGCTAAGGTGTAAGCAGTGCTTGTCGTACTTAACGATTTCTTTAGACTCGTCACTTTCGGAAACGGAAGTACGGAGTGTGTCTAAACGCTCCTTGGTACAGAAGCAGTAATAAGCCTCGCCCATTTCTACCAGTTTCTTAGCGTACTCCATGTAAACGCCGGTCTTCATACGCTCACTCTGAACGTAAGGACCAAAGCCCTTGTCCTTATCCGGACCCTCGTCATACTCCATGCCGCACTTTGCGATGGTGCGGTAGATGATTTCGGTTGCACCTTCTACAAAACGTTCCTGGTCTGTATCTTCAATACGGAGGATGAAGTCGCCACCCTCGTGCTTTGCGATTAAATACTCATATAATGCGGTTCTTAAGTTGCCGACATGCATACGTCCGGTTGGGCTTGGTGCATATCTTGTTCTGATTTTTGCCATTAGATTTTTCCTCCAAAATTATATATAAATATCATAGTTCTTTTCTGTGAACATACTGCATTAATTATAGTCCTCTGCGAATGTTGTGTCAATTAGTTTGTGAGTATAAAAAAGACAAAAAACGGTTGAGACTTACATCTCAACCGGTAATTCTGAAAAATCAATATAAAAATCTTCGTAAATTCCCACTTTTACTGCATCTGCAAAGGTACAATCCTGAATTTCTTCGGTTTCGGAATTATACACTAAAACACGGTTTCTTTCCGGGTCTACAATCCAATATTCACGAACTCCTGCAGAACAGTATTTGAACAATTTTCTGTAATAATCCATCTGACGGCTGGATGGAGATACGATTTCAATTACCCAGTCCGGCGCCCCATGACAGCCGCGCTCATCCAGTTTGGTTTTATCGCAAATAACGGAAATGTCCGGTTCTACATAATTGTGCCTGTCTTTGTTGATGAATACTGCAAAAGGGGCCGGGAGAACCTCACAGGAACCACCCTTGGATTTAATGTAATTATTGATTATTGTAGATAATTCTACAAGTAATTTTTGATGGATCAACCTTGGCGAAGACATATAATAAATCTTACCGTCAATCAGTTCCGCCCGTTCTCCTTCCGGAAGGCTCTCAATATCATCAATTGTGTAAATCCGATTATCTGCTGATGGCATATAATCACTCCTTCTCTCTAACGCTATTGCTACATTTGCACTTGCCAATATACACTTCCTCCTTTATTATATCGTGTCAAACTAAGCCTTGCAAGGATTTTCTACATAATTATTCCTTTGGAATTGCGGCAGATACTGCCTTTAACATAAAAGATATTCGCGAAATCTTAACTTCAGTATACACACTACTTGCTTACCCTGCAAGTAGAAAAAAAGCGCCGTTTTTTGTATAATATTTTAGAAGATGATTTCCAATTACTATATGCAAAATTCACAAAAAAGAACGTTATTTTTCTACACATGCAGCAGTGCCCGGCGAAAGCAATACTTCCACCGGGCACTTCATCGCAATATTTCTTTTTTTCGAGATTATAACCTTATTCCACCGTAAACACAATCTCCACCGGCTCCAGCCCTTCTGCCTTCACCACAAGCCTTGCCTCTCCGGCCTCTCCCGTGGTCTTTACATAAGTGCCGCCCATGCCACCGCGAAGAGAAACTGCCTTCGGACCGATAATCTCAATAGGTCCTTCTGTCGTCAGGGTAACAACATCCTGATTAAAGGTCAGCAGATTGTTCTTTTCGCTTTCCATACAGAAACGCACTGCTGCCACGTCATAGGTGTTGTTTTCGTTAAGCTCTGTATGGGAACACTGTACCTTCAGCTGTTTTGACTTCATCGGGCTCTTCTCCACAGTCTTTACGATAAGACCGTTTATAATTGCCTCAAAACGGTACACCGTCGCAGTGCCACCCCAGTCACCAACGTACTTACCATATAAATCCACCGCATCGGAAATCTTCATCCGGTAAAACAGCATACACTTTGCCGCGGTTAATTTTGCGGAAAGAGGCAGCTTTGCCATGCCATGCTTCTGAGCAGCCAAAAGCACCTTCTTTACTGCTTTCGCCTTGCCTCTTCTAAAGCCTTCCTCGGTGCGCAGGGCATCACCGATAAATTCATCAATCATCAGCGGTCCGTGCGGCATTTTTTTGAAGGAAGTGTCCTTTGTTTTAATCTCCTTAACAAACCGGTCATTCTTATAAACGCGGACACTGTCGGCATTGGTTGCCAGGTAAACATCGCCCACATAGCCGCCCGGATGCTCTCCGATTTCTAAGGACGAGAACACCTCCAGCACCGGTTCCGCTTCCTGCTGGGCATAGTATAGTTCACCTGCAGGCTTTTTATTACGGAACATATCGGTAACACCATGATAACAGATACGGTCACCGCTGCCAAAATCCTGGTGGGTGTTATAGTCAAACATACACCAA
Source organism: Lachnospiraceae bacterium (assembly GCA_045593825.1). Taxonomy (GTDB): domain Bacteria; phylum Bacillota; class Clostridia; order Lachnospirales; family Lachnospiraceae; genus SIG299. The sequence continues at coordinate 12,434 of JAZNXI010000024.1, read as the reverse complement.
CCAAAGCCACCGGCGATATCCTTTTCTTTATAGTAAGCGTTCATAACCCGGGCATGGCGAAGCATATGCTCCGTAGTATGGTCTTCACAGTCAAAGCTCTTGGTTGGGAACATATGGCCGTTGAACTCAGAAATCAACATGCCTTTTTTCTTATCCGGTGTAGACTTTTTCTTCTTTAAGCAGCCCGCATTGTATCCCTTATGGGAAAAATCATTGTAGGCATATACATCTTCCAAAAGACTGCTCTTCTGGATGTAACGCACACCGCTGGTCTGACGGGTGGAATCCAGCTCATGGGCAATGCGGTTGGTTTCGGTATACAGGGCATCGTCGTCCATAGACTCATTAATGCGGACACCCCACAAAATGATAGACGGGTGATTACGGTACTGCAGCACCATTTCCTCCGTATTTTTCATGGCAATCTGCTTCCAGGCATCATCACCGATGTGCTGCCAGCCCGGAATTTCCGTAAACACCAAAAGACCCAGCTCGTCACAAGCGTTAATAAAATGCTGTGACTGCGGATAATGGGAGGTACGGACTGCATTCACGCCAAGTTCTTTCTTTAAAATTTCCGCGTCATACTTCTGCATGGATTCCGGCATGGCATAGCCCACATATGGGTAGCTCTGATGATGATTCAAACCACGAATCTTAAATTTCTTTCCGTTTAAATAGAAACCGTCCTTCTTAAAGACTGCCTCCCTAAATCCAAACCGGGTATCCAACATATCAATGACCTGGCCGCCCCGTACCAGCTCCGTGCGCAGGGTATATAAATCCGGAGTATCCGGATGCCATTCCTGTACACCGGATATCTTCTGCCAGGACCGGCCCAGAGTGCATACATGAGCACCCGCACCATCCAGCAGTGTTACACGGATTTCATCACCCTGAAGCTGCAGACAGGTAATTTCCGCTGAAAGCTCATAGGTCATGGAAGAAATTCTTCTTGTCTTTACAAATACATCTTCAATGCAGGTCTTGTCTAAAATATCTAAATATACTTCCCGGTACAAACCACCGTAGGTCATGTAGTCAATGACATTTCCAAAAGGCGGAACATTGATGCTTTCCCTGCTGTCCACCTTTACCACCAGCACATTTTCTTCCCCAAACAAAAGATGTGGTGCTAAGTCCACAGAAAAGGCGGTATAACCACAGAAATGCTCTGTAATTTTACTGCCGTTTAAATATACTTCCGCCTGATGTCCTGCCGCCTCGATGGTAAGAAGCACCTGTTTTTCCCGCCAGGACTCCTCCGGCACAAAGCTTTTGCGGTAACCGCTGACCATCTGATAAATGCTTTCATCAAAGTAATGAAACGGTGTTTCTGCCACAGTATGAGGCAAGATTACGGGTTGCAACTCTCCCACATAATCCCTTGTAAGTAATTCTTCATGATATTCGGTCGTAAACTGCCAGTCCCGGTTCCAATAAATACGTTCTCTCATTTATAATACTCTCCTCTTTTGCCAAAAATGGCTCTTCTTACGCACAGTATACTGCATTTCGACACCCGATGGCAACATATTCTTAAATTCTTCAAAAATTTCTCTTTCCTTTTTCGGGGTACCTGTGTTATAATGTCGCTTAGTCGGCTTTTATGCCAGAAATTTAGAGATGAGGAAACAAAAATGAGTGAAGTACAGGCTTCTTTTGAGGCAAAGTTACAGGAGCTTCTTGCTCTTGGACGTGCCAACAAGGACGTAATTGAAGTTGATAAAGTAAATGATTTTTTCAAGGGCTTCGATTTATCTGCTGCCCAAATTGATAAAATCTACGAGTATCTGGAAAACCACGGTATTGTGGTTATGACTCCGATTGAAGATGATGAACCATCCGAGGACGCACTCCTTGACATGGACCAGGAAGACGAAGCGCTTCTTGAGGCAGAGGATTTAAATGCCCTTGCCAACGTCATGTCTGACGACCCGGTTAAACAGTATTTAAAGGAAATCGGTGATTACCCTCTTCTTACCTTAGAGGAAGAAGTTGCTCTGGCAGAAAGAATCCAGGCCGGTGACGAAGCAGCCAAGCAGCAGCTGGCCGAATCCAACCTCCGCCTGGTTGTCAGCATCGCAAAGCGTTATGTAGGCCGCGGTCTTTCCTTCCTTGATTTAATCCAGGAGGGTAACTTAGGTCTTATCAAAGCGGTAGAAAAGTTTGACCACACCAAGGGCTACAAGTTCTCCACTTACGCAACCTGGTGGATCCGTCAGGCCATTACCCGTGCCATCGCAGACCAGTCCAGAACCATCCGTATTCCGGTTCATATGTCTGAAGTTATTAACAAGACCTACCGCGTATCCCGTACCCTCATGCAGGAGCTGGGCCGCGAACCGTCCGAGCAGGAAATCGCAGACGTTATGGGTCTTCCGGTGGACAAGGTTAGAGAAATCTTAAAGGTTTCCGCCGACCCAATCTCCCTCGATTCCCCAATCGGCGAAGAGGACGACAGCCATCTGGGCGACTTCATTAAGGATGACCGCATCATGGGGCCGGAAGAAGCAGCCGCTTACTCCATGCTTCAGGACCAGATTGGCAAGCTTCTTGAAACCCTCACCGAGCGTGAGCAGAGAGTATTAACCCTCCGCTTCGGTCTTCAGGACGGCAGAAGCCGCACCCTGGAGGAAGTTGGTAAGGAATTTAACGTAACTAGAGAAAGAATTCGTCAGATTGAGGCGAAGGCGCTGAGAAAGTTACGTCATCCAAGCCGCGCGAAGTTACTCAAGGGATATGATATTTAGTTCCTGTGCTTTAGTTTTTGAAATTTAATAATCCCGTGTGCAAATTTATCCTACGAAAACACGCTTGCGCTCTCATCGAAACGTAGCCTCACTAGACTCGAAAACACCTCGTCAAGTGAGGACGTTTCTCCAGGGTTTTCTCCGGATAAATTTGCACACGGGATTTTTTAATTTTTCATAAGCCAAAAATACACGGGAACTAAATATCATATAACCTTGCAACGGGCGGCTTGATTGGCGTAATACCTCTCGCGCCTTCGTTATCGTGGTTACGATTCTGTTTATTTCACAACCTTTACAAGTTTGGCTTCTTTGGCAGCTTTAGAGAGCATGCCACCGATTTTTCCGGTTTCTTTTGCAGAAAGGGACTGCCAGCCTTCGGCAAGGACCTTATCTAATAAGCCAAGTTCTTTGGCAATTTCGTACTTTCTTTTTTCTTCCGGTTTAATTTCGCTAAGTACAATTGGTTTTCTTTTTTTCATGGGAACCTCCTAAAAATTGGATTTATATACGAGAGTATTTCCACATTTTTTTATATTAAACAGAGGATTGTTTTTTTCAACACGTTGTGTTAAGGTTAGAGCAACTTTTTTTAGAAAGGATGTGCATTATGAATACAATTACTTATCGTAAAGCAATATTGGAAGATTGTCTTGAGCTTGCTATTCTAAAAGGACAGGTTTGGAACACCGCCTATAAAGGGATTTATTCAGAAGAAAAATTATCCGGTTATGATATTGCAAAAAACGAAAGAATCTTTCAGAATATCGTAAGCAATCCGGACATTGAAATTTTCGTGGCATTGGAAAAACATTCTTTGAGATTGCAAGAAATCAAGTGAAGGCCAATGGATACACAAAGTTTTTTCTTTCTGTAAACAGCAGGAATTATGATGCCCAGAAATTTTATGAAGCGATGGGCGGCATGAAAATCTATCAAGATGAACAATCAATAAAGTACAAGTATATTATTTAGTTCATTTTTCCCGGCTACAAACCAACTAAAACTTTAATTCAGCAATCTTATTGGTCTTACCTTTTTTCAAAAAACCAATAAGATTTCATTTTCTTGACATTCATTGGTATAATACCGCGGAAGGAAAACCAACTTATTTGTTCATATCACAAATAAGTTGGTCAAAACAAGCAGGTTCATTCCAAAAAACTATTAACATATAGATATAATCATCCAACTAATTAAACAATTTTCTATTTTCATTGGTTTTTTTATTTTTTGTAAACCCAATGAAATGATAATTCTTCACACTTAGTTGGTTTTTCACATCAGACCTTCAGCCAATAAAACAAGCCGACTCCCCAAAAAGTTGGATTTTAGCTATACTAAAAAGCCGCCCATCACACCAGATGGACGGCTTTCATTCATGTAAAATTCCTATTTACTCAATCCTAAAATCCTCCCCGGTACCAAAGGCGTAAAACCACACTTCCTTCACCTTTTTGCCGGTGAGCATTTCCAGGGCGGTGCGATAATACTTTAACTGGCTCTGATATTTATGGGTAAGTTCTGCCTTGGCATCCTCGTGGATGCGGTCGGTTTTATAATCCATCAGCACCAGGCCGTCCTCTTCTTCGAAGAAGGCGTCGATGACACCCTGTACCAAAACTACTTCTTCGCTGACGGAATCAGGAAATAATTCTTTGGCCGGCAGACCGATAACAAACGGCTGCTCACGGCGAAGCTTTCCTGCGTCTTCGGCACGGCACATGCGTCGGCCAAGGCCGGATGCAAAGAATTTGACAAGCTTTGTATCGTTTACTGCGTCCCGTTCTTCCTGCTTAAGGCTTCCCTGTTTTACCATGCCGTCCAAGGTTGCTTTGACTGCCGCCTTCGGCATATTTTCCGCAAATGGAATCAATTCCATGATGTGGTGGTAAATGGTGCCGCGGTCACTGCCGGAGATGGTTTTTTCCGGCTTTAAAAATTCAGGATAAGTGCAGTCGTCCTCCGGAAGGGTAAGCTCACCGGAAGAATCCAGCTGCAATACGAAATTGCCCTGAGCATCCATCGTGTCAAAGGATACGTCCGCAAAGCTGATATCATCAAAGGAAATCTCATCAGGCAACAACGACTGTACCGAAGCACCGGCATTTTTACTGCCATCAGCTATGTCCAAACCGTCCTGTTCTTCCGCCTCCAGATGCATCCGCTTCAACTCAGAAACCGTTACCTTTACCGGAAGATTGGCTGACCTGCCATATGGGTACACAAAGGAATTCTGCAATTCCAGCAATGCACGTACTTCTGCTGCTTCTTCTGAAGAGGAAGGTTCCATGGTTTTCATCTGCTCTAAAACGTCTAATAATTCTGCTTTGTTTTGCAGATTTTCTGCCTTCTGTGCGACACGTTCTGCAGCACCCGTTTCCCACAATTCAAAGTTTCCGGTAAATACTGCATCCGGAAAGTTTTCTGTTGTCATATGCTTTGTCAGGGACACGCTTGCGCCGCCGGCAGGCAGCAAATCTGCCAGACTGACAGCAGGTGCGCCGTTTCCTGCCTTTGTGGAAAACAACAAAGGACAAACAAAATCATAATAGGAATTTGCTTTGGAAACATAGGATGCCAACAGGCCTCGCCCGGTTACGGTTTCCGCCCGCTGTTGCCACGCCTCATAACGCTTTGCCGGGTCTTTCATGGCACCTACCATAATCAGCTTTTCTCTGGCACGGGTCATGGCAACATATAACACGCGGAGTTCTTCCGCAATCATTTCCCGGTTCATCTGATTGGCAATGATTTTTTTCAGCAGTGTTGGGGATTTTACCCGCAGGTTTGTGTCCACATATTCCGGACCAAGGCCCAATTCCGAATGAATAATCAGGCGGTCTCTCATGTCCATGCGGTTGAATTTCTTTTCCATACCGCAAAGGAACACCACCGGAAACTCCAGACCTTTACTCTTATGGATACTCATGATGCGGACCATCTGGCCTTCCGCACCGTTGTTGGCCTCGCCAAAATCCACCTCATACTTGATGAGACGGTCGATGTAGCGGATGAAATCGTACAGGCCGCTGAAGCTGGTAGCCTCGTACTGCTTTGCCCGTACAACCAGCATATTCAGGTTGCCAAGGCGCCGTTCGCCACCGGGCATAACCGTCACCACATCCTTAAATCCGCTGTAGGTATAAAAATGCTCAATTAACTCATGAATACTTAAATACTCCGACTCCGCAAGAAGCTTATCATATAATGCAAAGAAGCTTGCCGCCTTGGAATTAACACCATCATTGGCACCAAGGGCATTTGCCGCCGCTTCCCTGGCTACCGCATAGAGGCAGCGGGCCGACTTATTCTTTGCAGAAACCGCACCGTATTTTACACGGAGCTCCGCCAGTTCCTTCGCATTAAAACCACCGATTGGGGAATGAAGCACCGCCGCGAACGGAATATCCTGCTTAGGATTGTCTAAAATTCGCAGGAAATCTAAAGTTTTCTTAATTTCAAAGGTTTTAAAATATCCGGCACTGGTGTCCGCATACGCAGGAATCCCCTGTTCGCTCAAAACTTCCAGAAAGGTTTCCGACCAGCCGCTCATGGTACGGAGTAATATTACCATGTCACCATACTCTACCGGACGTTCCTCGCCGCCAACGGTAAGGCCGGACGCACGAAGTTCTTTCATGCGGTTTGCCACAGCCAGTGCTTCTGCCTGCACCAAAGTTTTTTCTTCCCGGGAAAGCTCGCCGTCACTATTTTCGGAACCGGCGGAAGCTTCATCGCCGCCGTTCTCTCCGTTCCAATCATCTGCCCCGTCGGAGTCCCAGGTTCCATTGCTGCCAACTCCTCCCGGCAAAGCGCCATCGGCCTGCTCAGTAGAATTCACAAACAGCACCTCGGTGCAGTGCTCCCGCTTTTCCTCCGGATAGGAGGCACCAAAATAAAGGGACGCTGCCGCATCATATTCCACCTCGGTGGATTCCTTATGCATCAGTCCCGCAAACAAAACGTTAATGGCATCCAGCACGCACTTTCTGCTGCGGAAGTTTTTCGCCAGGTCAATTTTTCTTGCCGGGCCCGCCTCGCCGTAGGTTTCATATTTTTCCATGAACAAATCCGGACACGCCATACGGAACCGGTAAATGCTCTGCTTTACGTCACCTACCATAAACACATTCGGTTGGTGTCTCCAGGCACCGGAAACCGAAGTCAGCACCGCCTCCTGAATCAGGTTGCTGTCCTGATATTCATCTATCATAATTTCATCAAAGCGCCCGGATAAGGTTTTTGCGGCTGCAGACGGACAGGACTTGCCGCTCTCATCACGCTCATTTAAAATCCGGAGCGCCATATGCTCTAAATCGTTAAAATCCAAAAGATTTTTTTCTTTTTTCTGCGCCTCATAACGGGACATAAATTCTTTTGTAATCTGAATCAGACCACGCATCGGAAGCTCCATATGAGTAATGCTCTCCAAAAGCTCCGCCGGGGATTCGTAAAAGAAATCCTCCTGCAGCTTCTTTATCTGCTTTTTGATGTGGTCACGTAATGCCTTGGCAAGTTCCTTCTTTTCTTCGGAAGCGTCCTCCTGTTTTTTGCGGGAAAGGGCAGTAAATTTATGTTCTGCCAGAGCTGCGGAAAATTCCACGTAATCGGAGGCAGCAACGAGCAAACGCTGCAGCTCCTCTTCGTCTGCCAGGAAAGTTTCTTTATATGCCGTTACTCCGTCAAAACCTTCTGTTAATGCAAACATACGCTCCAATACACTACGGCAATCCAAAAGGCAGTTTCGTACCTCCTGCATCACCTTTGCAAGCATCGGATGAGATGCAAATTCTTCTTCGGAAAGTGAAAATCCGGTCAACAAAGAATTCAGCCACTCTTCCGGATACGGCTGGCTCATGGCCGCATTGTACAGCTTTAACACATAACCCGTAACCGCACTGTCATTTTTGATGGAACCGAAGCTTTCCACAAAGGCGGTAAAGGCATCATCCTCTCTTTCATAAGCCTGCTCCAGCACTTCCTCCAGTACATCTGCCCGGAGCAGGGACAATTCTGCCTCATCACCGATACGGAACCCCGGGTCCAGCGACAGCAGATGGAAAAACTCCCGGATAACAGAAAGACAAAAGCTGTGGATGGTTGTAATCTGCGCATTATGTAACAGAAGCATCTGGCGCTGCAGATGGGCATCCTCCGGATTCTTAAAGAGAGCCTCCTCAATGGCAGCACCAATACGCTCCCGCATTTCTGCCGCAGCTGCATTAGTGAATGTAACAATGAGAAGACGGTCGATATCCTGGCCTTCTTCGGTTACCTTCTTTATGATTCGTTTTACTAAAACCGCTGTTTTACCGGAACCGGCGGCCGCCGCCACCAAAAGGTTGCAGTTTCTGGTGTCCACCACCTTCTGCTGTTCCGGGGTCAATCTGATTTCAGCCATTGCTAATCCTCCCGGTTTTCCGAAGGAAAATGCGAGCCTCTGCGAGCAGAGGATTTTTCCTCCCGCAATTTTGCCAATACTTCCTCGTCGCTCATGGTTGCAAACATCCGGTAGGTGCTGCCGCTCTTTTTGTCAAAGCCGCACACGGACGCATAATCACAATAGTCGCAACCTGTCTTTTTTCTGCATTTATACGGAGCGATTTCTGCCGCACCCGACAGAATTTCTTCGCTCTCTGCCTTTAATTTATCGTATACATAGTCGGAAATTGCCGCAAACATGGCACTGTCCGCCACCTTGGAGGACTTTTTGTACTGTCCTTCCTTGTCGGTTTCCACCGGAATCTTCACCGATTTTACGGAAGCAGCCAGACCGCCTGCCGCATCGGCAAAGGCATGGTCCAGTTTCCGCACAATGTCCCTGTTGTTATTCACAAGCCCCTTTACCCGCTGCTTTTTCAACACTTCCTCCTGCGGATTTCCCTTCTTATCCACAATCGGATCATCCACATGGTAGAAAAACATGGCGGCCGGTGTGGCATCCTTGTTTTCCTTTTCCCGGAGCACCGCCGTCATATATACGGCAAGCTGCATGGAAAGGCCGTAATACATTTCTTCCAAGGAAAAGTCCTTAGTTCCGGATTTGTAATCCACAATTTTCACCAGCTTACCGGCTTCTGTTTCACAGGAATCCACGCGGTCGATAACCCCATGGAGACTTAAATTACGGTCGGTGTGGAAGAAGGATTTTTCACAAGCCTCCGGCGAGAAATCACTGCCGGAAAGCTGGGTTGTTAAAATATCCAGGGTTTTCTTTAAAACCCGCTCCATCTGTTTGGTAAGATACTGATTTTTTGCAGAGCTGACAAAAATATCGGTAGCATAGGCTTCCACTGCTTCCCTGGCACATTTTTCTGCCAGGACATTCCGTTCTTCTGCGGAGATATCCTGCCACTTTTTGCCCTGTGCAAGCAATTCATTACCAAAACGTTTTAATCCGTCGTGATATAAATTTCCAATGTCCGGTGCCTGCAGACGGTATTCCTGCCGTTCCTCCAGACAAAGCCCGTACTTTAAGAAATGGGCAAAGGCACAACGGGCATACTGCTCCATACGGGTTACGCTGCCCACAATGGTATTGCCGTATAATTCTTTTGCAAGCTCCGGTGTAAGCTGCTCTTTTTCTGCCAGCATCACCGCCTGACGGATGAGCCGGTCCAGCTCCTCTTTGCCGATACTGTTGGCATAAAAATGATATAATTCACCAAAGCTGCTTTCCGCTTCTCCCGCCGCAAACTGCCGGAGGGATGCAAGGAAGGTACTGCGTCCCTTGTCGCTTTGTACTGCCGCCTCCGCTGCAGAATCATACTCTGTGCAAACGGTAAGAGAAGGAAACAGCGCCTTGATTTTTCCAATCAGATACGACGTACGGATGGTTTTGCCATCTTCACCTACTGCCGCGTAAGTTAAATATAACCGCTCGGAAGGCTTGGTTAAATTCATGTATAAGTAGAATTGTCCGTTGCTCATTCTGGTGACCGGGTCCGGCGTCAGTTCGAACTTATCCTTTGACAATTCTTTTCTGTCTTTATCGCTTAAAATGCCCTGATTACCTGAAACCGCAGGAACCTTACCGTCGTTTACTCCAAGGAAAAACAGTGCCTTAATTTCTTTTAAACGGGTACGCTCCATATCACCGATGACAACCTGTTCGGAGCCGGTAGGAATGAGACCCACTTTTGCTTCCCTAAGGCCGGTTTCTACCAGTTCCCGGTATTCCTTTGGCGTGATTATTTCTTTTCCGAGCAGTTCTACCAGCTGGTCAAAAAGCTCCAGTACCACACGGTACACCTGGGCGTATTCCCTTGCCCTAAGGCGGTCACCTGCTGCCAGAAATTCCTCTTCTTTTGCTTTCAAACGTTTTTCTAATCCGCGCTCCTTTAAGAAATAGAACAGGGCACGGGTAAAATCCTCCACAGTGGCATTTTCCTGACGGAATACAGCCAGTAAGGACGCAACCTCCGCCACTGCTTTTTCCCTGGAAGCATTGATTTTTTCTAAGGAAACCTCGGTATGGGAACGGTACTGCCGCTTCCATTCTTTTTCAAATTGATACCCTTTGATACCAAGGGCCAGGCAATAGTTTTCAAAATCAAAAACCTCTTCCTTGTCCCAGCCGGATAAGGAATTTTTCATATAAGAAAGCACACCCTCTGTGTGAAGTCCTGCTTCTGCCAGTTTGAGAACTGCCTTCAAATACTCTGCAAAGCTGTTTTCCGACATGTTCTTTTTATAATCCAGGAAACACGGAATTCCGGCCCGGTTCAGCTCCTGTTCCATCAGCTCCCCGTAGCTGTTAATATCGCTGACAACAACCGCAATGTCCCGGTAACGGTAACCCTTTTGCTGCACCAACTGCAGTATTTTTGTTACGGCATAGCGGCATTCTGCTTTGGCATCCGCTCCCGCAAAAATACGGATTTCTTCCTCCTGATTTTCCTCATATGGGCGCACCGGATAACGGAACAGGCTGCCCCATAAATGACGCAAGGCTGTTCCCTCTTTATGTCGGTGGTCTGTTTCTCCGGCCACTACCGGTTCAAGCACCTTACAGTGCACTTCATCCGCAAGCTTTGTCAGACGGTCTACGGTATTTTTACTCATGGAAAATAAGTCGTTTTCTCTTTTAGGCGCAAAGGCGGCGTTTTTTGTAATTGTAACAGAAACATACACTGTTTTTGCCAGCCTGAACAGCTTCTTTAAAAGAGCATACTGGGACGGTGTAAAACCGGTAAAGCCCTCCAACACAATGACACAGTTTTTTAGGAAGCGGGAATCTTCGATACAGTCGGCCAGGGCATCGTAAATGCCCTCGGAGGTCATGTACTGCTCCCCTAACAGCTCGTTAAATTTGCGCACCAAAACAAGTACATCCGAAAGCTTTTTATAAAGCAGTTCGTTGTCCTTGTTTTCTTCCAGCATTTCCTGAAGCTCTGCCTCACCGATTCCGTACTGGAACAGCTCGGAAAGCAGGGATTTTGCTTCTTCCACAAAACCGGTCTGTCCGGCGTTGGCGCCAAACAATGACAGGCTTTCACGGCATTCGGAAAGCACGCGTTTGATTACCATGCTTTTACCGATGTCTTTTAACACGGTGCGCTGCTCCCTGCCCAGCTCCTCAAATACCTTGTGGGCAAGACGGGCAAGACTTAGAACATCAATATTGAAAATACCGCCCACCGGGTTACGGAGCACCAGCTCCTTCTGGGTAGCCAGGGTGAACTGCTCCGGCACAATAAAATAATAAGTGGTATCCGGATTTTTGGCAGCAAGCTCAGTTACCGTATCATACAGATATGTAGTTTTTCCCGTGCCGGAAGCACCTAAAATAAATTGTAATGCCATGCCCTTCTCCTTCATATACTTCTATCAGAAACCCTTTGGAGGTGTTTATGACTAAACCAAAATTTGTTGTGTTTAAATTAAGAGAATTACTGCTTACCGCTGCCCTTGTCCTCTTTGCCGTTGCACTTGTTGTACTCGTGATCACCCTGGTTGCCTTAGGTAAGGAATCCACGCCAAATCTTTCGGGACCTTCCGCCAACCCGGACAGCACCGAAACCTCGGCGCCCCTTTATTATCCCGGTGTGTACACTACCACCATGGAAATGAACGATACCACCATTCATTTAGAGCTGGTGTGTGATGAAAACCACATTAATTCCGTGCGTCTGATTAACTTAGACGAAGCGGTGGAAACCATGTACCCTCTGCTTACCCCTGCCCTGGAAGACCTGGAGCTGCAGTTAAGCCTGGATGTTCCGTTGGAGGAACTGAAGTTTACCGAAGGCAGTACATATACCCAGACCATTTTAGTGGAGGCGATTGAGAAAACACTTGCCAAGGCGGAAGTGACTGAATAAAAAATCATGTTTTAAGCCTACCTGCACCGCCAAGTACAAGGTAGGCTTATTTCATCCTTATTTTAGCGGACTTCCAGCCCTTCCAGTTCCTCCAGCCAAAGTCTTGCGCAGGCATCGCTCGGCATGCGTAAATCTCCTCTCGGGGACACGCCTACGGAGCCTACCTTCGGACCATCCGGCAGACAGGAACGCTTGAACTGCTGGCTGAAGAATCTGCGGTAGAAAGTTTTTAACCATTTAAGAATAACTGCATCCTCATATTCTCCCGCAAAGGCATGCTTTGCCAGACGGAACACCTTCTTTGGTGCAAAGCCAAAGCGTAACATATAGTACAGGAAGAAATCGTGGAGTTCGT
>JAZNXI010000023.1:0-4101 GCA_045593825.1 Lachnospiraceae bacterium | reverse complement strand
AACTCCTTGGCTCACAGAACGACATGGCTACGATCCGACTTGGTATTGTAAAGTAATGACAAGAATTATTATGTGTGGCTGTAACGGCAAAATGGGCCGCGTTATCAGCCAGCTGGTAAAAGAAGATGAAAACGCTGAAATTGTAGCAGGTGTGGATATTTCCGGCGAGCAGTTAGAAGATTACCCGGTATTTAAGAAAATTACCGAGTGTAATGTAGAAGCAGATGCGGTTATTGATTTTTCCGCACCGGTTGCCTTAGATGATATTTTATCCGTTGGTATTGCAAGGAATTTAGCTTTGGTACTTTGCACCACCGGTTACAGCGAAGAAGAAATCGCAAAGATTAATGAGGCATCTAAGAAGGTGGCAATTTTGCGTTCCGCCAACATGTCTCTCGGAATCAATTTACTGCTTGGCCTTGTGCAGGCAGCAGCAAAGGTGCTTTCCGATGCCAACTTCGACATCGAGCTGGTAGAAAAGCATCACAACCAGAAGGTGGATGCACCGTCCGGTACAGCACTGGCTCTGGCTGATGCCATCAACGAGGCATTAAACAACGAGTACAATTACAAGTATGACCGCTCTGCAGAGCGTGTAAAGCGTGACAAAAAAGAAATCGGTATCAGTGCAGTCCGTGGCGGCACCATTGTTGGTGAGCATGAAGTAATCTTCGCCGGCACCGATGAAGTTATCGAATTTAAGCACACCGCTTACTCCAAGGCCATCTTTGGCAAGGGTGCGGTATCCGCTGCAAAGTTCCTGGCAGGCAAGCCTGCGGGAATGTACAGTATGAAGGACGCGATTCAGTTGTAAAGCAAAATAAAAAAAAGGAGATGCAATTTGCATCTCCTTTTTTAAACGCTTAAAGCGTCTTGCGCATAGATTGATTAGTTAGTTGGCATTACCCGTTGCGGATTCTGCACTTTCGGCAGATTTATTCGCGGCGTTCAAATTCTTAATGAATGTTTCGAAATCCATTCCGGTATTTGGCTTAAGGAATGGGTCGGTAATTTCTTCTGTTTCGTCTGCCTGCTCCTCTAAAGTGAGAGGTTCTAACAGGTTCTTTTCGTCGATAACAATTTCTTCAACCTCTTCAGGTTCTTCTAAAATTGTGCCTTCCGGGAAAATGTAAACCTTACAAACAGCAAAACGACCATTATCAAGCTGAGCGAATATGTAAGTGGAACCTTCGGCCTTTGCGGTTACGCGGCCTCCGGCACTAACAGTAGCAATTGCTCTGTTGTAAGTGGAGAACTTTGGATTTTCTACTGCGTTAAGCGGCAGGACAAAGCGCTCGAGCGTTACTTTTTGGCCAACCACCATGTTGAGTTCCAACCTGGAGAACTGTACATTGATGGCAGGTGGTCCTACCTTGATTTCGCAGGAGAGAATTTCTACAGTATTCAGTCCTTCGGTTACGGTAACGAGAATAGTAGCAGTGCCGACTAAGTTGCCGGTAACAACACCGTTTTCGTTGACAGAAACAATTGCAGGGTCGGAAGATACAAAGGATACTGCCTGACCCTCGTTCAGATTGTAAACATAAAGGGAAAAGTCTTTACCCTTTACGATAGTCTGAGAATTTACATTCAGTTTGATGTCTTGAGTTTCGTCTGCGTATGCGGTAAGCATGTTACCATATGGCAAAGAAACTCCAAGGAAAAGAACTAAGCCGAAGATAAATAAACCTTTTAACAAACTTTTCAGCCTCATGGCTTTTCCTCCTAACTCTGAAATCCTTGCGTCACATCCTGACACCAGTTTATCAGCCGTTTTTGTCAGAACCATGGCAAAAACATGACATATTCAAGATATTTTGTAACATTTTCCATCTTATTTTTGACACAATTGGAAATTAGAATAGACTTGTATTATATGCAGTTTTTTTTTATAATAGAAACAAAGGAAAAGGATAAAGGAGGAGTGACCATGTCCTACATACTGATTGCGGATGATAATCCGGACATTACCAGTATTTTATCGTTGTATGCAGAAAAGGAAGGTTTTCAGCCTGTTGTGGCATCCGACGGCGAGGAAGCAGTGCGTTTGTTTAATCAGTACAACCCGGTGGTTGTTTTATTAGATGTAATGATGCCAAAGGAGGACGGCTACGAGGTTTGCCGTAAAATCCGGGCCAAGTCCGACGTGCCGGTAATTCTGGTTACCGCCCGTGGTGAAGACTTCGAAAAAATCATGGGTCTGGACATTGGTGCCGACGACTATATCGTAAAGCCGTTCAGTCCAAGTGAGGTTATGGCACGAGTGCGTGCGGTTCTGCGCCGTATGACCAAAAACGAAAAAGAATCCAATGCCAATATTTTACGTGTGGGTAATCTGGAAATCAATCTGGAGGAGTACACTCTTTCCATCGGTGAAACCCGCATGGCATTAACTAAAAAAGAAATTGAAACCATGTGGACCCTGGCAAGTAATCCAAACAAGGTGTTCACCAGAGATAACCTGCTTGACAGTCTGTGGGGCTTTGACTACTACGGCGACCCGCGTACGGTAGACTCCCATATTAAAAGACTCCGCGCCAAGCTGGATGTGGTAGAACATCCGCAGTGGAGCATCAAAACCATCTGGGGTGTGGGTTACAAATTTGAGATTGAAGGACAATAATGAAAGAACAGGACTTAAAACCAAAATATAACCGGTTATTTATAAAAACTTACACCAGCTTTGCTGCGGTAATTACGGTTTTTGCACTGCTTTTAGGTGTACTTTACATGCGTATGTATGAAGAAGCGGCGGTAGAAAACTTTGAGCAGCAGCAAACACAGAAGGCCCAGGCCATTGCAAAGCGGTGCAGTACTTATTTTCTGACCGGCCAGGCATCAGACTGGGTGAATTATCTGATACTTCTGTCCGAGCTGGATACGGAAATCTGGCCAATCTCCAATCCGGACGCCGCTTATCCGCTGGACACCAACAATATGGCTACCAGTCTGGATTCGGAAACCTTGACAAAAGAATATGTTGAAATTGCTAAAATTGCCTTTGGTAATCAGATAGAAATCCGGACCCAGTTCAGTTCTTACCATGAGTGTGACGTTGTAACGGTTGGTGTTCCGGTTCAGGGTATCAACGGTGAAGTGGCCGGTGCGCTCCTTTTGGTTTCGCACGTTGAAACCCAAAAAGAGGTTGTCAACAGCAGCTGGTACATGATTTTTATGAGCGGCATGGTGGCACTTATGATTTCCTTTGTCATTGCCATTCCGTTTGCCAGAAATCTGGTTCAACCTATTTCCAGTATGCGTTCCACGGCATTGGAACTGGCCGCCGGTAATTATGAGGCAGAAACCGGCATTGTCCGTTACGACGAAATCGGTGAGCTGGCAACCACCATTGACTTCCTGGCAGATAAACTGGCAGAAAACGAAATAGAACGCAAAAACATGGAGCAGATGCGTATGGACTTCTTTGCCAACGTATCCCATGAGCTTCGTACCCCAATTACGGTTGTCCGGGGTTATACCGAATCCCTGGTGGACGGTGTGGTTTCCGACGAAGAACGCCGGCAGCAGTATTATAACCGCATGCTGTCCGAGTGCCAGAGCATGGAGCGCCTGGTTGGTGATTTACTCCTGCTTTCCAAGATGCAGAATCCGGATTTCCAAATCGAAAAGGAGCCGGTTACCCTGCAGCAGGTATTTTACGATATAAAGCGTACTGCCTGGGCCATTGCAGATGAAAGAAATATTGAAATCGTCATGAACCAGCCGGAGGAACCGTGCCTTATGATGGCAGACTATGTGCGTCTGCGCCAGATGTTTGTTGTTATTGTGGATAACGCCATTAAGTTTTCCAAAGACGGTTCCAGTATCTACATTAACATCGAGGAGGAGGAAAATATCCGGGTATCTATCCGTGACGAGGGTGTAGGCATTACCGAGGAAGAGCTGCCTTATATCTTCGAAAAGTTTTATAAATCCAAGCTCCGCCAGAATGCCAAGGGCTCCGGTCTCGGTCTTGCCATTGCCCGCCAAATCTGCTTAAAGCATGACGGTACCATTCAGGTAGAAAGTAAAGTGGGCGAAGGCACTACCTTTACCTTCACTTTTCCTAAGCTGGAAGAAATAATTGCTTGATAAATGGCA
>JAZNXI010000022.1:0-23066 GCA_045593825.1 Lachnospiraceae bacterium | reverse complement strand
GCTTGTACCCAAATTCCATCCAGGCCGGCATAATTACCGCCAGACCTGCACCATGGGCACAGTCGTATAAACCGGATAATTCGTGCTCGATGTTATGGCTGTTCCAGTCCTGGCTTCTGCCCACACCGACGATATCGTTATGAGCCACGGTACCTGCCCACATAATGTTGGCACGGGCACCGTAATTTTCAGGATTTTCGATAACTCTCGGTGTTTCTTTTACCATGGTAAGAAGCAGTGCCTCACAAAGGCGGTCGGTACACTCTACTTCTTCTGTGTTTGTGAAATAACGCTCAAATACATGAGCCATAATATCCGTAGCGCCACAAGCTGTCTGGTAAGCCGGAAGAGTAAAGGTAAGCTCCGGATTTAAAATGGAGAACTTTGGACGAAGCAGGTCGGAACCTACATCCCGCTTTAACATGCCTTCTTCTTTGGTTACTACGCTGGCACCGCTGCCCTCACTGCCTGCTGCGGCAATAGTAAGCACCGTACCGATTGGAAGCGCCTTGGTAACACCCAGCTTCTTTTCGTAGAAATCCCAGAAGTCGCCCTCATAATCAACACCTACCGCAATACCCTTGGCACTGTCGATAACAGAACCGCCGCCCACGGCAAGAATAAAATCTACCTTTTCCGCACGGCAAAGTTCAATACCTTTATAAATCAAAGTATCTCTTGGATTTGGCTGTACGCCGCCAAGTTCCACATAAGCAATTCCTTCTGCCTCTAAGGATTTTTTAACCCGGTCAAGCAGGCCGCTGCGGACAACAGAACCGGAACCGTAGTGAACCAGCACCTTACTTCCGCCGTATTTTTTTACATATGCGCCACTTTCATTTTCTGTGCCCTTACCAAAAACAAACTGTGTTGGGCTGTAAAAAGTAAAATTATCCATTACTGAACTTCCTTTCTTTGTTCATAAACATTTCTTTTATTATAGCATTTTGAAAACGTCCATGCTATAATATATTCGATAAAAAATTGTAAAAATCTATTTTAGGAGAAGACATATGAACCAGTTGTTTGAATATGGTGATATTATCAACCGCCCGATAGAGTGTTTTTATTTTAATTCCGAACAGAACCGTTTTCCGGTCCGTGCCCACTGGCACTACTACATGGAAGTTCTTTATATGCAGGAAGGGGTTGCCACTATTGTTGCAGACAATATCACATACCGTCTTTCCCCCGGCGACCTGATTCTGTTTCACCCGCAGTCCATCCATGCCATTGATTCCGATGCACCAATACATTTTGCGGGATTTAAGTTTGATATTAACATTATGAACCAGTTCCAAAGCAGTTCTTTAAAGTTGCGGAATATCTTCCGAAATGCCAAGGCAAACAATATGCCGATATACTTTCCAGCAGGAAGCATGGAAGATTTTGATGCTTTCCGCATCTTTCACAAATGTATTGAAGAAATACATCATCAGTCCTATGGAACCTGGCAGCTTGTCCAGTGCCGTATTAACGAGCTTCTTATCGCCATTATCCGCCACTGGATTGCCAACGGTTTTGTCATTGATGACGTTTCCTACCATGAAGATAATTACGATATTTACACCATTACCGAATACATCGACCAGCACTTAAGTGCAGAGCTCACCGTTCCGGAAATTTCAGAGGCCTGCAACATGAGCTACTCCTACTTTGCAAAGAAATTTCCGGCAATATACGGAAAAACCTGCAAGGAATATTTGGAAGAGCGTCGGCTTTACAAGGTGGAGGAATATTTACTGTACACTAATTTTGACCTCAACTATATTGCCCAGGAAACCGGTTTTTCCGACTGCAGCCACATGATAAAAAGCTTTAAGAAAAAACATAGTGAAACCCCTAAAAAATTCCGCGATGAACATCGCAAAACCTTCGCATTTTCTGAATAAACAAAAGCAATGTACCGCAAGACTTTTTTCAGGCTTTTGAGGTACATTTTATTTACAGGAGGGTTTACACGATGAAAAAAACAAAGCTTTTTGCAGTATCTGCATTATGTGCAATGATACTTTTGGCAGGGTGCCAAAGTAACACTTCTGATGCTTCCGAAAAGAATCAACCACCGGAAGTAATCTCAGAATCTCAGACTCCAAACACCCAGGAAACACCAACACCGTTGCCAACCGAAGAACCGACAGAACCGACAAAAGAGCCAACAGCAACACCAACTCCCACCCCCGGTCCCAGCGCAAGCAAACTAAAAGGTTACATGAATCTTGTTAAAAACTATAACTTTGAAGGCTATGCCAATCCGGAAGTTGTAGACGAACCTATGAAACACGCGGAGGAACTGATTGCCTCCGGCACCGCCACACAGGAGGACTACGATATGGCATTACAGGCAATTAAAGACGCAATGGGAATGTTACACGACGGAAGCGGATACCCTGCTCCGGAAGTATTAAAGAAAATTACAGAGTATCCGGATGCTTTTACATTTTTTGACGGCACCCCGGTAAACTTACCGGAGGACTGGGCATCCAGAAAAGAAGAATTACTGAACTTGTATCAATATTACATGTACGGCGTTATCCGTGATGGCGAAGGAGAAACCTTAACCTGCGAACAAACTGCAAACGGAGCTACCCTCACAATTACTAACAACGGCAACACCGGAAGCTTCTCCTTTACCGTTTCCACTCCCGACCCGGAAAAAGTGCCTATGCCGGAACAGGGCTGGCCTGTTATTATTGCCATGGGTTGGTTTTCTCAGGTGCAGTACGCCAACAGCCGCGGTTATGCAGTTATTACATACGATTATAATAAAGTGGCGGCGGACAATGCCAGCCACACCGGTGCATTCTATGATGTATATCCTTACGGTAAAGACTGGACAGAGCAGACCGGCGCTTTAGCCGCCTGGGGCTGGGGTGCATCCAAAATCATTGATGCTTTAGAACAGGAGCTAGGCGCGGTTTACCATATTGACCCTACCAACACCCTTCTTACCGGCGTATCCCGCTGTGGTAAGGCTACTGCCATTGCAGGTGTTTATGATGAACGTATCCGCATCAGTATCCCAACCTGTTCCGGTGCCGGCGGTATGGCTATGTTCCGCCATACTTCCGAGGGAGACACCTACGATTTATCCGCCATCGGCGCAGATGCAGCCTATACCTTCGGTCAGAACGAGCCTCTTGGCAGCCTGCAGTCCGGTGCAGAAGGCCACTGGTTTAACGATACCTTCTTAAAATTTAATACTGTGGATTCCTTCCCGTTTGACCAACATCTGCTTGCTTCTCTCTATGCCGAAGATGACCGCTATCTGTTCATCATCTCCTCTTACATTTATGAGGATTGGACCAATCCACCTGCTATGTGGGAAACCTATAAAGAAGCCAAGAAGATTTTCACAACACTCGGTTATGAGGATAACATCCTGTTCCACATACACAAAGAGGGCCATGCGGTTATCGATGAGGATGTAGAAATCTTCTTAGATTATGCTGATAAATATTTATACGGTAAGGATGTAGAAAGAGACTTCAGTACCGTGGATGATTGTTTGTTTGAAACCGAATAAACTATGATAAAAGGAGATGCACCAAATTAAAGTGCATCTCCCTTTTTTCATACAGTAATATACTTATTCCGTCCAGTTCATTTCATCCTCTGTAATTCCCATCTTCCTACATTCTGCACACACTTCTGCTTTTTCATCTGTATTTCCGATATGGTACGTTAATACCCTATTCCTAAACACGACATACTTCAAATTTCCTGCCTTAAAATCCACAAACCAGTTACCACCACGGGCTTCATCGGCAATCAACACTTTGGATACCTGCTCCGGAAAATCCACATGCGCGCTGGAAAAATAAAGGATTGTCCAGTATTTTGGTTTTCCGCCGGTATTCCAAAGCTCCACCTTATGAATGTTCAGTAAATCCAGAATGGAATCATCTTCTATGCTTTCTTTTACAAGTGTCCCTTCATACACTTCTATTTTCTTTTTTCCAAGAGCATTGTCACCACACGTATGAACTTCTTTTACATAATTTAATTCTAATTCATCTTTCACCAGAACGTCAACAGATACGCCAAAGGTTTCGCTTAAAATAAGCAGTTTCTCCAGCTCCGGCAGGGCAATATCCGCCTCCCACTTGGAGATAGATTGGCGGCTGACATTACAAGTGGATGCCAGTTCCTCCTGGGTCATCCCCTTTGATTTTCGAAGTTCCATTATTTTATCGGATAATTTCATGACATTTCCTCCATATAATACTTATGATGTTATTTTACATGAATTCCCCGGCTCTTTCCACCAATTTATACGTGCTCTTTTGCAACCTGCAGTTGCAATTTTTCTACTTCCCATTCGCGCTATTTTCTGTTATACTATATGTAAGCGCTACCAAAGGCAACAAAACATCACACTGAAGGAGAGGGATTTTATGGAAAACTACAATCCGTTATTAAAAAACATTGACAGTCCAAAGTTCTTTACCATTGGAGAAATCATGATGCGTCTGACACCTCCAAACTATGAGAAAATCCGTATGGCCAACGAGTTCGAAGCAAGCTACGGCGGCAGTGAGGCAAACATTGCCTTAGCCCTTGCCAACCTTGGCATCGACAGCACCTTCTTCAGCGTTGTTCCAAACAACAGCCTTGGCAAAAGTGCAGTCCGTATGCTCCGCAGTAACGACGTACACTGCACTCCGATGATTCTTAGTACACCTGAGGAAACGCCTACCCACCGTCTTGGTACCTACTATCTGGAAACCGGTTACGGAATCCGCGCCAGCAAGGTAACCTACGACAGAAAGCACAGTGCTTTTACCGAATATGATTACTCCAAGTTAGATCTTGAAAAATTATTGGAGGGCTATGACTGGCTGCACTTAAGCGGTATCACTCCTGCCCTTTGCAAAAACTGTGCCGACCTTATCTTAAATTCCTTAAAGGTTGCCAAAGAAAAAGGCCTTACCATCAGCTGGGACGGTAACTTCCGCAGCAGCTTATGGACCTGGGAAGAAGCAAGGGATTTCTGTACCTTATGCCTGCCATATGTAGATGTTCTCTTTGGTATCGAGCCTTATCACCTTTGGAAAGACGAAAACGACCACAGTAAGGGCGACTGGAAGGACGGCGTTCCGCTTCAGCCATCCTACGAACAGCAGGACGAAATCTTCCGCCGCTTTGTAGAACGGTATCCAAATATCAAGTGTATTGCCCGCCATGTGCGTTACGCCCACAGCGGTAGCGAAAACAGCTTAAAAGCCTTCATGTGGTACGAAGGACACACCTTTGAAAGCCGCCTGTTCCGCTTCAACATCTTAGACCGTGTCGGCGGCGGTGATGCTTTTGCCAGTGGCCTTATCTACGCTATGATGAAGGATTACAAGCCAATGGATATGGTAAACTTTGCCGTAGCAAGCAGTGTAATTAAGCATACTATTCACGGTGACGCCAATATTACCGACGATGCAAAGAGTATCCGCAAGATTATGGATATGAGCTTCGATATCAATCGTTAAGATGTAAAGAAATCCCTATTCCACGCATGCCCCTGAGTAAGGCATTACTTTGGAATAGGGATTTTTTACATCTTATGGTACGAGTTTTGCATCAAGCACACCCTTGCAGGCTGCCTTGAAATCTTCAATGGTCTTTTCTCTCCACTCTTTTTCTGTCGGATAGAACATTTCATGATAACGTTCCCAAACCACCTGATTGGTAACCTTATTGTTTGACGGATACCAGTGATTCTGGTTTTCTTCCACGGTATATTTCATGGACATAACGGAATCCAAGAAACCGTCGCCCAAGGTACCAAACTCAAAGCAGGTAGAAAACAGAGAATTCTGCTTACCGAGTTTTTCCCACAGCCGGTAATAAAAGTCGGTAGTATCACCGGTAGTCGGATAGAACGACTCGGAATCGTAAGCAATGATGTAATCGTAGTTGAATAATTCTTGTGACTCTGCCTCAGTATAAGTATCATAGATGGAATTAAAAATTACCATGTTGTAGCGAGGACCGTAGCCTGAATGCACATCGATGTGCACTATATTTTCGTATTCTCCAGTAAGTGTCTGCTCAAAAATATCTTTTACGTATACGGTAGATGTCTGGTCTTCCAGACCGCCGTAGTACACGCCTTCCGGGTACTCATACTGACCGCCGGTGAGGGCATTTGTGATTGTAGCCACATCATTTTGAAGGACTGTTTTTACCATGCCGCCGTAAAACTTTAACTCATGCCAGAATAAATTGCCCATCTTCTGCTCCGGACCGAAAAATTCATCTACCTTCGGATAATTTTTATTGGAAGCCAGGTCAAAGGACTCCCAGTCCAAAATAAAGTTACGGTTTAAATCCACATTATTTTCGTTATATCTTCTGTGATATTTCATACCGTAAGGATTTACGTTAGCAATTACTAACACGCCGGTATTCTCTTTATCCAGGGTCGGATACACCTCATCCCAAAATACATCCAGCATAACCGAACCGATATAACCTTCAATACCGTGGACACCGGTGGTTAATACAATCAGGTTTTTCTTCTCCTGTGTCGGTACATATACGGTATCAATATATATACCGTCAGCCTCATCAATGGCATAGCTTTCCGACTCGGTTGCAATGCCGGCTGCATTTAAGCTTGCCACCTTTTCCAGAAAATGGGCACGTACTTCATCATATTCATTGAAGAATACATCGCCATAGTTGCAGTCTTCTGCCACCTTTTCCTGGCGGACTCCAAGCAGAATAAGTCTCGGCACAAGCAGGGTGCATAACAAAAGCACTGCCAGAATCACACCACCAATAATTAAAAATTTCTTTTTCATAGACTCCTCCATTGTATATTTTTAAGCCAGCTCTTTCTCTGACTTAATTTTCTTAATCCATTTTCCGCTACGTAAACGGATGATACACCAAATCAACTTTAATACCTGGTCAATCTTTAAGGCAAAATAAATCCAAAATGCCGCAAGATGCAATTCTAAACCAACATATTTACCCAGCGGAAGGGCCGCCGCCCATAAAAATACATTGTCGGCAATCATGAGCATCTTGGTGTCGCCACCACCACGCAGCACGCCCTTTGTCATAATGCTGTTGGTTGCCTGGAACACAACAATTAAACTGATGGACAGCATTAACTGCTTTGCAATCTCTATCGTTTCCGGAGATAAATTATAAGCGTTTATCATTGGGTTACTGATTAACATGATAATGCCGGCTGCAATGGAACCAAACACAAGACCGATCCCCAAGAACGCATACCCCTGCTCTTGGGCCTTTTCCTTATCTCCTTCACCAAGAGTATATCCCGTAATAATTGCACCCGCCTGTGAAAAGCCCTGAATCATTACCGAGCTTAACTGCTGAGTAACCGTGGTAACCGCATTGGCAGCCACAAAGCTTTTGCCAAGTCTGCCTACTATCATGGCAACAGAGTTATTACCAAGGGCTAAAATACCATCGCTGATAAGCACCGGAATACTGATTCGTATGTACTCTTTCCACAACTTGCCCACCGGCGCAAACAAATCCTTGAAACGAAACTCAATTTCTTTATCCTTCAGGAACAGGTAACCGCAAATTAAGGAAAATTCAAATATACGGGCAATTAAGGTACCAAGAGCCGCACCGGCAACTTCCATACGGGGCGCACCGAATTTACCGAAAATGAACACATAGTTAGCGCCTACGTTAACAAAAAATGCACCAATGGAGGTATACAGAGGTAACCGCACCTGCCCTACATTCCGGAGCACAATAGTACAGGTCAAGGAAAGTCCCAGCAGAAAATAACTGACCACCGACCAAATCAGGTATTCCGCGCCCTTTTCGATGATTGGTGTTTCTACCGTATAAATCTTCATAATCTGCTGCGGCAGGAAAATGGTTGCCACACAAAACATCGTTGCCATGGCAAGGCAAAGTCTCAGCATAATAGCCACGGTCTTCTTTAAGGACTGCTTATCCTGCATGCCGAAGTATCTGGCTACCAGCACGGAGGCTCCCATTCCGATGCCCATACAAAAAATGTGGAACACACTGATAAACTGGTTTGCCAGGGAAACCGCCGAAAGCTCCGTTTCACCGATTTTACCAATCATGATGGTGTCCATCATATTAACGCCGCTGGTAATTAAACCCTGCAACGCAATGGGAATGGAGATGGCTGCCACCTTTTTATAAAATTTTACGTCTTTTACATAAAGCTTGTGCATTACTATTACCTGTCCTTTTTGTTATTCTTTCTTTTTACACGCGAACCCATTGTATCACGAACCCGTGCTAAATACCACGTTTTCTTTGCTTGATTTTGCCTAAAATTGGGCAAAACAAAGCACTTTTTCTCTTGATGAGTCCCCTGATTTATTTTATGCTGAAATCAAACCTTATGGGGAGGAGAATTCTATGAAGATATTTTTAAAGTCCATTACATTATGTTTACTTTTTTCCATGCTTGCAGGATGTATTTCCAAACCGGTAGATACCCCGGATTCCGGTGATGCTCTTACTGCTACCAAGGCACCGGATACCGATGATGCAGCGCCTACAGAAATGCCTGAACCGACAGACACAGAACCATCTGCAGAGACTCCGGCGCCTACCGCAACCGAGGCGCCAAAACAGCAAACCACAAGACTATCCTATCCTACCATGCATGCGGACATTCCTGACTTAGACATCATCCGGGTGGGCGAAACCTACTATATGGTCAGCACCACCATGAATATGTGTCCGGGCGCACCAATCATGAAGTCTACGGATTTGGGCCACTGGGAAATTGTTAACTACGTTTACGAAACCTTTGCCGATGACGACGTAACAAACTTGGAAAACGGACGTGACATGTACGCCCATGGTTCCTGGGCAGCTTCTTTAAAATATGATGAAGCCTCAAACCTTTATTACGTTGCCTTTAACAGCAACAACCACGGATTCTTTGTGTATACCACCGACGATATCGAAAACGGCACCTGGAAAAAGCATACCTGCCGTAACGGCTACCACGACCCTGCCCTGTTTTTTGAAAACGGCAACATGTACGTGATTTCCGCTGCCGGTGGCAACTGCTCTATCCAGCAACTTTCCTTAGACAGTGAAAAAGGCACCGTAACTGCCGTTGGAACCTCCAAGCGCTTATTCAGTGCCTCCTCCGACTGGGCACTTTGGGAGGGTGCCCACGCCTACAAGGTTGGCGATTACTACTACATCTTTATCATTGCTTCCCCGTCAGACCGCTGGATGCGTACCGAGGTCTGCTACCGCAGCAAGGATTTATTCTCCACCAACTGGGAAGAGCAGATTGTATTCCAGGGCGGTGGCGGCGGACAATCCGCAGGTCTTGCACAAGGCGGCATTGTGGAAACACAGTACGGCGACTGGTACGGTTTTTTGTTCCAGGACCGCGGCGCCGTGGGCCGTGTTCCGTCCATCGTTTCCGTTAAATGGGAAGATGACTGGCCATACATGGGTGCCTACAGCGTAGACGGCAAATTCGCCAAGAGCCAGACCGGCGTAGTTGCCATCATCAATCTTCCGACCAGCGAAACCGGAAACTACTTTACCGACAACGACGACTTTACCTACTCGGAAAACTCTTTAAAAAAGGTATGGCAGTGGAACCATAATCCAAAGAACGATTACTGGTCCGTTACCGACAGGGAAGGCTTCCTTCGTCTCACCACCGACACCGTTGTGGACAATATCTGGTATGCCCACAACTCCCTGACCCAGCGTACTTTCGGCTACAACTGCATTTCCGAGGTGAAGCTCTATACCGACAATTTAAAGCCGGGCGACTACGCCGGAATCAGTGCTATTGCTGACCACGGTGCCATGATTGGCGTCACCTGCGACGATGCCGGAAACCGCTACATTTTCCAGACAAGTACAGACTTCAAACAGTCCTTTGCCGCACCAAATGCCACCGTTTCCGAGCCGCTGGCACCGGAACAGCCGGTTTATTTACGAATCTCCTATGATTTCAAAAAGAATACCGCAGATTTCTCCTATAGCTTAGACGGCGAGACCTTTACTGCCCTTGGCAATACAAAGAGCCTTGGCTTCTCCACCTCTACCACCTTTATGGGCACCAGAACCTGGCTCTTTACCTACGCAACAAAAGAAGCCGGCGGTTATGCCGACTTCGATTATTACCTGGTGTATGATTCCGAAAAGAATCGTCCAAGCGGATATTAAAATTTCAAATCACGAAAGGGAATAAACTCCTTCGGCGGGCAGCAATGCTCGCCGATGATTTTTTCCATGATAATCAAATTGTACCAGCGTCCGAATTTGCTGCCACTTTTCTGAAATCTTCCTACCGTTTTATACCCCATAGCTTCGTGGAACCGCTCACTGTTTCTTGTCAGATATTCATCCTCTTCCACCGGGTCTGCCGCACCTGCATACAGGTTGATTACATTCTGCATTTTCAAGGTTTCTTCCAGATGCTCATACAGCATTCTTCCAAGTCCTAAACGCTGATACTTTGCATCCAGGTAAATAGACGTTTCCACACACCAGTCATAGGCTGCCCTGGTGCGGAATCTCCCTGCATACACATAGCCCGCAATCTCACCGTCTACCTCTGCCACAAGGTATGGATAGTTTTGCAGCGTGGTTGCGATTCTGCTTTGGAAGTCCTCCAAAGTAGGAATCGCAAATTCAAAAGTAATTGCGGTATGCTCCACATAATACGCATATATTTCCAAAAGTTTTGGTGCATCTTTCACAGATGCCATCCGTATGGTGATGTCCATAACAAACTCCTCTTATAACTCTTTAATATACCAGACATCACAGGAAAAATGCTCCGTCTGCAAATACGGTGCTGTAAGCTTTTCAAAGCCGTTCTTCTGATAAAAACGGTTCGCCGCCAGCATATTACCGAAGGTTTCCAGATAACACTTTTTATAGAGTCTTGTGGCAAATTCCAGACAAAGCTGCATTAACTGTTGTGCCACACCGGTGCCTCTTGCTTCCGGCAAAAGATACATTTTTTGCAGCTCGCACACATCCTCTGTTAACGGTCCGATACCGGAGCCACCAACAATGTTTCCCTGCCCGTCTTCCACAACCCAGTAAGCACGACCTTCTTTGGCATACACCTCAGAAAACCGCCCCAAATCCGGGTCGCACCAGGCAGTGCCCTCACGGTTGCCGCCAAACTCAATGAGACAGGAACGGATAACCGATTCTATATGTGAATTGTCTTTTGCCTCAATAGGGCGGATGATATAATTACTGTATTGAATTGAAGTTTGCAATTTTCCCATATTATCAACTATCTTCCTATCTTTTCTGCATACATGCCATATCTGAGTCCCACGGACCAGACAACCTGCTTCTCTTCTATCATTTGAAGGAGTTCTTCATGGGACACCCACTTTGCATCCACAACCTCCTCAGGCTGTAATACAAGCTCAGCAGGTTCCACATCCTTCTTGGCAACATAAATGTCCATGAAGTAATTCTTGTGCTGATATACTTCCAGTAAAGATAAATCTGCCTCTTCTGCAGTAACACCCAGTTCTTCGCTAAGTTCCCGTAATGCCGCCTGCTTTGTGGTTTCTCCCGCAAGAACACCGCCACCGGTAAACTCCCACAATCCGCCTGCCTTTTTATCCGGGTGTCTCTGTGTCATAAGAAGCTTTCCTTCAGAATTCTGCATCCACACTTCGCAGCACACATAATACTCACCCTCTGCGAATGCATCGCCTCTCTTGATAGTTCTCCCTAAAGGATTTCTGTCTGCATCGTACAAATCCCAGTATTCAGCCATGATGATTCTCCTCTCCCTTGTTCATATTTTACGCAATCATAGCACAAAACCAGATATATGTCTAATCATATTTCTCGTTTTGCTCATTAAGTCTTGCTGTCTTTCAATCCACAAACTCACGCTCCCCGTGAATCATTCTCACAAAACGAGAGGTTGTGCCGCATCCAAAAACTTGCTACAATAAATCCAAGAAGAAGCGCTACTTCAAATATCCCACGGAAGGAATCACATATGAAACTTTATATCGGAGAACAATTAAAAGCACTCCGCAAGGAGAAACAAATTACACAGGAGGTCCTGGCGGACGTCCTCGGCGTGTCCTACCAGTCCGTGTCCCGCTGGGAGCTTGGAGTATGCTACCCGGACATGGAGCTGCTGCCGTCCATCGCCAACTATTTCGGTGTCACCATCGACCGGCTGCTTTCCAATGATGCCGTTTCCAAAGAGGCGGAGGAAAAGCGCTTTTACGAAAAGCTGAATTCCCTGCCCTTTGGCAGTCTGGAGCAGATGCGATTTGTGGAGGAATACTACCACAAGCATCCCGACAACGACTATATTGCCTATGTTCTGCAGGATATCATGAAAAATTACCTGCTGGTGAACATGGACAAGGTTTCGGATTACTTGCCGGACATGATAAAACTGTATCACCGCTTAAAGGGTACCTGTTGGCATAAGGGGCCGTTGGCAACATCATCTGCGTCTGCCCGGAGGAAGATTTGGAGCAGTGGCTTGACTTATGTTCCTGGAACTCCTCCTATACCCGCAGAGGCTGCCTGGTATCCCGCTATGATGTGCAGCTTGGCCACCAAAAGGAGTATCATCTCCATCAGAGCATTGAAGCCTTTGAAAACTTTGCACTGCAGTTAGACCGCCGTTTTCCGGATGCCTTTGGTCCGACCCGCAAGGCAGACTATCACCGTGGTGTCCTGAAGATTCTTGCCTCTTTCGGTGACGGCACCATTCCGCCGGACGGCTGGGCGTTATTCTATGCTTACAAGCAGTTTGTACTGTCTGCCTGCCTCTTTGGCGATAACAAGCCTGAAGAAGGCTGGAAAGAGTTTGATGCCGCTTTTGCCACCTACCGTCGCATCTTTGCCCTGGAGGACAAATGGCTTCCACTCGGAAATGCCATCTTCTCTGACTTAAAAGTCAGCAGGGATTATCACTCCATGCTTGACTCGGAAGGCAAAGAACACGAAGTGTACGGTGCCTTTTATACCAATTTCTGCCGCGCAAGCTTTCTGCACGAATTTCTGACCAATGAGCGTTGGCATTGGTTTGATGATGTCCGGAATACGCCTAAGTATATGGCCGCTGTGGAATGGGCGAAAAAGGAAGCGGAGAAAGAAGAAGCAGAAAAGAATCCAGTTTAATGAACATTTCCGCTTAACACTTGATTTCCGTACTAAATATGGTACAATAATTTTATACTAAATTTAGTGTCTAGAAAGGAAGTCTAACCTATGAATTATCGTAAATTTGGAAATACCGGCGAAAAAATCTCCGCTCTCGGTTTTGGCTGCATGCGCTTTCCGGAATATGAAAAAGACGGCCAGAAGTTTGTAGACCAGGATAAGGTTGATGAAATGATTGCCTACGCCTACCAGAACGGCGTAAACTACTTTGATACCGCACCTTTTTACTGCAATTCCAACAGTGAAGCGGCTCTGGGCCACGCAGTAAAGGATTTCCGTGATAAAATCCTCATTTCCACCAAGTGCCCTATGGACAAGGGTATGGGTGCCGACGGCTACCGCGCGCACTTAGAGCGCAGTCTTACCCGCCTTGGTACCGACCACATCGATTTTTATCACTTCTGGGGCATCAACCGCGGTTCCTTCGATGACATCATTATCGGAGAAAACATTTTGGAGGCTGCTGCAAAGGCAAAGGAAGAAGGTCTCATCAAACACATTTCCTTCTCCTTCCATGACCATCCATCCGCAATCAAGCACATTGTGGATACCGCCGAAGAACGCGGTGTCAAGATGGAATCCATGCTCTGCCAGTACAACCTGCTTGACCGCTCCAACGAAGAAATGATTAAGTACGTAAACGAAAAAGGTCTTGGTACCGTTGCCATGGGGCCTGTGGGCGGCGGCCGTCTTGCAGCTCCAACCGACCTTTACGCAAAGCTGACCGGCAAACCATCCATCGCTACATATGAATTGGCATTTAAGTTCTGTCTCGGCAATCCAAACTTAAATTGTGCCCTTTCCGGTATGCAGAATCTTGAAATGGTGCAAAAGAACATTAAGGTTGCTTCCGACGACACCACCTTCTCCGAAGAAGAATGGACAGCCCTTGGCGTGGCTATCGAAGAACTTAAAAAGTTCTCTGAACTGTACTGCACCGGCTGTAAATACTGCCAGCCATGTCCGGTTGAAATCAACATTCCTCATATTTTTGAGATGTGGACCTACTACAATGTATACGGTTTGAAGGACCATGCAATGTACATGATGCGGGAATATCTCAAGAAGGGCGGAAAGACCTTTGCAGACTGTTTGCAGTGTGGCCTGTGCGAGACGAAATGTCCGCAGCATCTTGAAATCCGCAAAAACTTGGAGAAGGTTTGCGAGATTCTTTGTGAGAAGTAAAAGTAAAGATTGTTTTTCTGAGCATCAAAAAAGGACTTGCCTATGGGCAGGTCCTTTTTTAACGGAGACGGAGGGATTCGAACCCTCGTGCCCTTTCGGACAAACTGATTTCGAGTCAGTCTCGTTACGGCCTCTTCGATACGTCTCCAAATGTTAAATTGTATGAAACAACTTAAACATTTTAACACAATTTTCTATAACATTCAAGCACTAAAATATCATCATCAACAGCCACAAAATCAAAATATGTGCCGGATAGAACGCATAGCAAAAATACCTGAACCACTTGCTGTGATAGCCCTGCTTGCCGTTATACAGCCAGATTGGCACCAGGGCAAGAACGGCGAAGTACTGCTGTCTTACCTCAATCACGCGGCCAAACAGTTCCCACTGATAGACCATGCCGCCCACTTCTTTGTTGATTAGAATCATCAACAGCAGCTGGCCTGCATAATTCCACCATTTTCTGCCACGGAGGAAGTAAAAGGTCAGTACCATCCACACGCCATAGTGCATGTAATCCATGAAAGAAAACAGACCCACCACGGTTCCGAGCAAAACGGTGCCGAGGGCCGTAAGTATCCGAATCCACCATTTGCCGGTGGCTTTTGCTTTTTCGTTTAACTGCATCAGACCGAGGCACAAAAGGAAGCACCACAATACATTTTGATGGAGCGGGAAAAATACTCTGCCGCACATCATCAGGTTAAATGGAATTTCGGAAATGAGGGCAAACAGTAAAAGTCTGCCGGCGTAGAGCTTTAAGTTTTTGGTGTGGAAGAAGCCTTCCACCGTCATAAAGGCAAAAATAGGGAAAGCCAGGCGCCCCAGGCAGGTCATCCATTCTGCATTCCACGGGATAATTGTTGCCCACAAATGGTCACTGAGCATAAAGGCCATGGCCAGAATATGCAATACAAAAGAAGTAATTCCAAACTTACATCTGTTTTCTGACAATGAAGTATTCATCTCCTCTCTTATAATACGGGCAGGACTGACGATGCCCGGACACAAGCCTTGCATACTCATCCTCGTCCATATTCATTTCACACATATATGCCTCGTAGTCCTCGTCGTACGCGTAGTACTGGCATTCTTCACACTGGGTCATTTTGTTTCCTCCACATTCATTACCGTGCCCATAAACATCGGCTCGAAATTATCACATTCCACAATCAGATATACAAATGGGCGGTTTAAGTTGACTACCTTTACCGGCTGTAAGGACAGAGCCTTATTCTGCATAGCCACTGCGGTTGCGGCTCCGGCCTTGGTTCCGTACTCATCCACTGCAAGAAAGCACTTCTGGTCAACGCTGCCCACATAAATGTTTCCTGAGTCGGAAGTTGCCATTGCAGTGAAATCGGCATCACCGTCGGAAAATGCATCCGTCATGCCCATCTGCTGCAAAATGTTATTCATGTTAAAACCATAGTCCACGGAGAACTTCGGCATGGTTGCTTTTACTTCTGTCTGCTTTTTGCCATTGAAAAGCGCACGAAGCTTTTCTGCAGTCAGACTTTCCACATACTCCTCCATGGTCATGCCTTCCTCCGGAAGCAATGCCACAAAAGCGTATTCTCTGTCGTCATAATATTTGATAAATCCGGTGGTATTCTCATCCTCCAGATACATATTTTCATCGGAGTGCATCATGGAAACCAGTTTTTCTTCGCCGGCTTCCGTGGTAAAAATATCATTCCAGATGTCGGTTTCGCTGTAAATTTTGCCCCACTTTGCATCAAAGCTTAAGGCATTTACCAGATAAATCACGTCCGTTGGATCGATTTCTTCCAGGATGCCCGGAATCATGCCGTCGGTGTTCTCAGAAACCCAGTTGTTGATGTTTTGCAGGGTACTCGCATCAAATGGTGCCTTATAGGCTGCTGCATCAAAGAATGTTTTGTTGTACTGCAAAAAGTAATCATTCACATGAAGACTTGGCACATTCTTATACCAGATGCCGTTGGCCATATGTACCTTATAATTTTCCTTGTTTGGAAGCAGGAAGGTAAACTTCTTTGCGTAGGTGAGGTAATCGCCCTCCGTAATGGCCAGGACCTCCTGCATCTGCCGCTTTGTTTCTCCGTTTGCACCTGCCTCGACCATGCAAAGCACCGTCCATGCAGACATTGGGGAAACCAGCACGTTTTCACCGTTCTTTGCCTCTTTTAAGGCGTTCTGAAACATCGGTACGCCAAACTGAGTAATCGGATGCTCCGGGAAATTGTCGCTCCACTCCGTTGACATCAGCTCGATACCATCCATTAAGTCAATGGTTTCGGTAAGCAGTTCTTCCGGCTTCTGTTCACCACCATCTGCCAAATCCTCCACCGGAATGTTTGTTACCTGACCATCATCCTGCGTTGTTTCTCCGGCACAGCCTGCCATTCCCGCAAGCATGCAACCACATAATATCATACTTAAAAATCTTTTCTTCATTTTTAAATCTTCCTTTCCTTCTGCGATTTATTTCGCCTTTATCCATAAGACGCAAACCCGCAGGAAAAAGTTTCATTAATTTATCCAAGCAATAATTCCACCGCCAGCTGTTCCTTCAGATTGCCGCTCTTTACGTCCTTTTCGAGGGTCAGGCTGTAATCCAGGAGTTTCTTTAAATCTTCGGTCCGGAAACGGTCCGCCTGGGACATATATTTTTGCACCGCAAAAGGCGGCACCCCAATGGCGGAGGCAATGCTTCCTTTGTCTGCCCGGTTCTTCTTCATCTCTTTTACAATCAGCAGAAAATGAAACTGCCTCTGAATCATATATAGAATGCCCATCGGCTTTTCCTGCAGGGCAATCAGGTCGTAATACAGCTCCAGCGCCTGTTTCTTGCGGCCCTGGGCCATGGCTTCCGTCATGGCAAAAATCTTGCCGGTCAGCTGCTCGGAGCACACCTGCTTAATGTCCTCCACAGTAATGGTGTCTCTGCCCATGGTGTAGCATACCAGTTTTTCCAACTCGTTCTGCAGTTTTGCCATATCGGTGCCCACCTGCTCCAGTAAAAATTCCACCGTAGCTTCGGTAATTTTACGTTCTTCTCTCTTAAGCAGCGACGCCACCCACATCTTCAGTTCCTGCTCGGTCATGCCGTTCATTTCGCAGGCATATCCGTGCTCCTTTACCGCCTTAAACATGCGGCTCCGTTTATCGACCTCGGTTTCCACAAACACAAGCACCGCCGTATCCGGAAGCTCTGGCACATAGTCCGCAAAATCCGTGGAAGTTTTAAACCAGCCGGTGTTCTCCAAAATCAACAAATGGTAATCCGCAAAGAACGGCAGGGTGTCCGCAAACTCACGGACTTCTTTCTCGTCAATTCCCTTGCCCGCATACTCTGCCATATTCATGGCATCGGAATCCTGAAGCACTGCTTCCTTCAGCTTGTTTTTATACAGACGCTTTAAATATTCCTCCGTGCCGTACAGAAGGTAGACCCGCTTAAACTCTCTATTTTTAATGTCTTCTTTAATGGTTTTCATGGAAGGCTCCTTGTGATATTGTTTCACTAACCTTAAGCATACCACATTTTCACAAAAATGTACACGGTTATTCCTCGCAAAACAATTTTCTAAGCATTCCATCCAATGCCCTGGTATTCAATGGGTTCTTGCTTGTCTCATGGGTAATAAACAAATTCACACCAAGGTATATCTTATTCTTTTCATAGGTATTCAACTTGTATAATGCATTGTCAACATAGTCTGCATCATCCATCATTCCAAAGTGCTCCAGATAAACTTCTTCCCTATCCGGCATTTTGAGGATTGTAAAATCAGGATATACCCGCACGTTTCCGGCAAGTTCCAGTGGGTACTCGTACCGATATGGTATTCCTAATGAGTATAGCTTGTCAGCAATAATTTTCTCCGACTTAGAACGGACACGCTCACCACGTTCTGTTATTATTTCGTTTTCTTCATCCGTAAATCCTTTTCCGGTATAAGCTACTGCCTGCCATTGTATGGTGTATTCTTCGTCGGAGATTATTTCTGCCTCAATCAGTTTTCGCCGTCCCGAAATTGTATCTTGATATAGTTGTTTTAAACTTGTTCTTTCATACGTTCTAAGAAATTTTTCAATCGCCTGAATTCTTTCCTCTGCTTTATTCATTACCATAGTGTCATAATCACGCTGTGCAATACTTTTTGCCAATACCCTTTCCTGCTTTCTTAAATATCTACCATTATTCCTGCCTTCCTTAGTATCCTTTGCCATACTGTTTCTATAGTAATATTCCGTCTTACCATTCCATTCTCTGACTCTCAGGTGCCCTTCCGGCACATTAATAAGCCTTTGTTTAACCATTTCTACTACTTGATTTAATTGTACTAACTCTTCTTTCAAAATATATTCTATTCTTTTCATTCTACAGTCCTTTCTATTTCCAAAATCCAACTTATTGCTTATTATCGTAAAATTATTGGTACATCAAATTTTACAGAAACCTATAGATTCACGATTTATTCAAATTAATTGGTCTCCACCGTAATTCAAAAAGCCAACTTAAACCTCTTTTTTCTTACTTTGTTGGTTTTTCTAAGAATGCCAAAACCAATATTTGTCTTATTTTCTATGTTTTATTGGTATTTCAGAAAATAAGTAAAGCCAACAAAATAGCAATTACCATCTTTTCATTGGTTTTTCTAAAAAATCGAAATCCAATTTGCCTACATATTTTCTTGTTTGATTGGTTTTTGATTTAGAATGCCTTACCAACTATATGTTCTTATTTTCTGATTAGTTGGTTTTCTGCCCGACTAAGCACTCATTTCCACGACCTAGTCGGACAAACCAGCAAAATCTTCCCCCATAAAGCAAAAATCCCGTCCGGTATGTCACTACTCCCGAGGCACTTCCCGCCAGCCGCGAACCACAACGCCCCGACGCCCCTTCATCTCAACCACAACTGCCCCCTGCAAATCCGTACGGAACACCTCAGCCCCGGATGCATTCAGCCGCTCCACAACCTCCGCATGAGGATGTCCGTAGGAATTGCGGTAGCCGCAGGAAATTACTGCTGCGTCCGGCTGTACAAACTCAATAAATTCCCGGCCGGAGGAAGTTTTAGAGCCATGATGACCAACCTTAAGCAATACAAACTTCCCTGCACACAAGGCAGACATATCCACTGCATCCAAACGAGACATCACCTCTGCCTCCGGCGCAATACCGGCATCCCCGGTCAGCCAGGCAAGAAGCTTTGGTGTCTGTAAAAGAAAAACAAGAGAAGTATCATTATCCGATTCCTTAGCATTGTAAGGATACAGGCATTCCATAAGAAAATCCTTTTCCCTGTACAACACCTCTCCGGCCTGTACATAACGTACCACCACATTCTTTTGCCGGGCCAGATACTCCAAAGTTTCATATGCTTCTGACTTTTCTGCGACCTTCGGCAACACAAGCTCTTTTATGCCCACTGTGCCGGCATATTCTGCCGCAAAGGCCACCTCTCCATCATATACCGGCATAGCACGTAAAACTTCCCGGATACCGCTGATATGGTCATTATCCAAGTGAGAAATCACCGCCATGTCAACCAGAAGAATTCCCTGCTGTTTTAAGGCAGGCGACAGACGGAACTCATTTAGATTCATCACATCACTGCTGCCGCAGTCGGATAAAATTACCGTGCCCTCTGCTGTTGTAATCAGTGCACCATCTCCTTGGGAAACATCCAAAAAAATTAGTTGAGAACTCCTTCTTGCCGGAAGAAACAGAATTAACATTGTACCAAGCAATCCTGCTGTCAGGGCAAGCTCCTTTTTGAACACGGACTGCTTTGCCGCACCATGACCGGAAACGGTCCCGGCCGGGGCCGATACAACAAAGCCTGTACCACCTCTAAAGAACCACCAAAGTACCACAGCCAACACCCCATAATACACCACAAGCTGCCACACCGCCGGACGGCCAAGCAATACAAAAGAGAAGGGAAGTTTCTGCGTTACTTCACACAACCATTCATAAAAATCCAGCAATAGATAGGTTCCGCCTACAGGAAGCTTTGCAGGCACAGGCCACCATAGCCCTAGCACCGCAGACAGCAGGCCACCGCCAATAATTAGGGAAACCAGTGGAATCACTACAAGATTCAAGAAAATTCCATACGGGGATAATTCATAGAAAAACCAAAGAGAAATCGGCATGGTAATACATTGTATCATTCCTCCAAACAAAAGCGCACACCACCAAGGACGCTTTCCGTCATGTAATTCCAGGAGCCGGTACTCAAGTTCTTTTGCAATCGCAACACCAAGCACCGCTCCGAAGGAAAGAAGAAAACCTGCTGAAGTCAATTCCATCGGCCAAATACAGGTAACTACAATAGCGGCAAAAGCAAGGGAAGACAACAAATCATAGCTCCGCCTAAAAAGTCTTGCCCCAAATGTCACCAGGCACATGACCGCCGCACGGACAGAAGAAGTACTTGCCCCGGTAAACACCACGTAAAACAGCAAAAACACTACGGATATTGCCACCGAAATACGCACGGGCATGGTCAGCTTCCGAAGTATACCAAACAATCCCATACAAAGCATGGAAATATGCAAACCGGAAATAGCAAGAATATGTGAAATTCCGTTTTGCCTGTACAAGGTTTCTATTTCCTCCGGGAGCACATCCTTATCCCCTAAAAGCATAGCCACCAACACACCTGCTTTTTCCTTCGGATAAAGCGAACCAATGCTTTCCCGCAACCTCTGTTTTAATACAAACAAACCATGTCCGCTATAGGCTTTGGTATCCTCTAAAACAGTAAGCTTCAGGGCAGAAACGTCTGCATATATCCCCCGTCCGGTATAGTATTTATAGGCATCAAACTGTCCCGGATTCCCTGCCGGTTGAAAAGAAGAAAAAGTTCCGAATACCCGGATTTTATTTCCTACATAAGCTTCCGGCAACCATTCCTTGCCTTCCTCCGCGACCCGGATGCGGCAATCACCGGCAGGCTGGTTTTCCTGCCCGTAGTACCCAACGAGCACACAATCCGTAAGCTCTATAATACTTTTATCCTCTACCTTTTTTGATTGGACTACTCCTTCCACCGTTACATAGACTTCTCCTTCTGCCTCCAAGAGCTTCCACGGAAGTTCTTCCCTGGCACATTGCTTTAATGTCTGCTCCATCCGAAGATAACCGCCAAGAAACAGACAGGGTATAAATAACAGCAACAATGTGAGCTGCGGATACCATTCCTGTTGTATGTGGGGATTTAAAATACGGGGATTTTTTTTCAGGACCAACAGGCCCAAGATCATAAAAAGAAAATAAGCAATAAGAATAACGTTTGTTCCAAGATGGGTTTCCAAGCCCGCAAAACATAGTCCCGCAAGCCAGGAAACCGCTAATATACACATAGGTCTTTTCAAAATTATTGTTCTCCTTCGACGATTTCCAGGTTTCGTTCAAAGGAATCGGAGAAGTCCAAATTTCCATAATTTTGTTTGGTTGCACCATTAATTAAAAATTGGACCTTATATACATTGGAAAGTTCGGTAAGGGAATTCACTACGGAATAAATTGCTACTTCCGAAGTAATTCCGGCCCGCTTTTCCATAAATTTTTCATTGAAATCCACATAGCAGATTCCGTCGCGGATGGTTACTTTATTTAAGATGGTTCCCTTAGGAATAACCGGCTGCATATCATCCTGGACAGGGCCTTCCAGTAAGGCCTGTAAAATCAGGCGTTCTGTAGTTACCGTACCATCATAAGTAATTTTTAAATAGGATGCCTGCAAAGCATCGCCCGTCTCATTGGCAAAATATACCGACACTTTAGCTTCCTGATAAAATTCCGTGTTTTCTCCGGTACTGTCGATAAAGTCTTCCGCCGTCAGCATTCCTACCGGTTTCCCGGCAGACGTCATCAGCGGCTGTGTACCGATAAAAAACTCCACCGCAGTAATTTTGTCCAACTGGCATAAGGTTTTTACCAAAGCGGCACGACGCAGCACCTCGGTAATGCTTGGAAGGGCATTGTAATCTGAGGAATAGCGTAGAGACAAAAGTCCGTTTTCGTCGATTTTATATTCGTAAATCGGATTGCGGTCTGTAATTAAAGCTTTTTCATCCTCTGTCCACAGAGTCTCCTCCAAAGCGGTCAGAAGCTCCGACACCTGCTCGTCCACAGTTCCAAAGGACAATTTAAAATTCTCGCTGACTACCTTGGTACGTTCCTCATTCAAATAATACAGCTTTGTAGAGCCTTCCGGCAATTCCACTGTAGCAAACTGTATTTCCGGTTCTTGTTCCTTAGCACATCCGGTAAGCATAAGTGAATACATCAAAACCAGGAGCAGTAAATATCTGC
This sequence comes from Lachnospiraceae bacterium, assembly GCA_045593825.1. Classification (GTDB taxonomy): domain Bacteria; phylum Bacillota; class Clostridia; order Lachnospirales; family Lachnospiraceae; genus SIG299. The sequence goes on along the minus strand of JAZNXI010000022.1, from coordinate 383 downwards.
CCCATAAAGCCACCCTCTCTTTTTTCTTTCGGATTTGCTTCATCAATCTGTATATTCCGGTACAAAGCTGAGAGGAATTCTCACAACAAATACCGAACCTTCTCCTTCTTTTCCTGAAACCTTAATATTTCCTTTATGCATCATAACTGCACTTTTTGTAATGGCAAGTCCCAGACCGGTTCCGCCGGTTTCTCTGGATCTGGCCTTATCTACCCGGTAGAAACGTTCAAAAATATATTTTTTTGCATCCTCCGGAATACCAATTCCGGTATCCTCCACCCGGACATAAAAATACCGATGGTCAGAATTTAAGGACACCTTTACCATGCCGCCTTCTTTGTTATACTTGATGGCATTTTCAATCAGATTGGTAAATACCAGGG
>JAZNXI010000021.1:0-7309 GCA_045593825.1 Lachnospiraceae bacterium | reverse complement strand
TGCACAACGAAGTAAGTTTACAACAGGCTTGTCTTCCTTGCTCATTTCATCGTAGAATACACGGCTGTAAAGCTGTGGATACATGTTACTGCAGGTCAGCGCAGGACCTTCGAAGTAACGGTAGTTTTCAAAATCGTAAACGCCGTAGTCCGGCTCGGAGTTATCTAACCAGAAGGCGTCGATGCCAAGGTCGTAGTAATTCTTTTTACATACGTTCCAGACATACTTTCTTGTTTCCGGATTGAATACGTCGATTTCCACGCAGTCGCCCTGGTAGTCATAGGTCTGCTCTGCACCGCGCTCGGTCTTGATGAGGAGGCCAAGCTCTCTCATGTTCCAGAAGTGCTCACTTCTGCGGTCTACGGATGGCCATACGGAAACGATAACCTTGATGCCCATGGAATGGAGCTCGTCTACCATTGCCTTAGGGTCCGGCCAGTAGGTCTTGTCGAACTTCCAGTCACCCTGTACGGTCCAGTGGAAGAAGTCGATAACGATCTGGTCAATTTTGATGCCTTCCTTCTGGTACTGGCGGGCAACGGTAAGCACTTCGTCCTGTGTTCTGTAACGGAGCTTACACTGCCAAAGTCCCATTAAATCTTCAGGGAACATATCTGCATGACCGGTTGCATTTGTATAGTTTTCAAGAATCTGCTTTGGAGTGTCCGCAGCAGTAATCCAGTAATCCATTTCTTTAGTTGCACGGGCAATCCACTCGGTGTAGTTGTTACCGAAGGTAACACGGCCCACTGCCGGGTTGTTCCACAGCATACCATAACCTAAAGAGGATACCATGAACGGTACGGAAATCTGGGAGTTACGCTGAGCAAGCTCAAGCACACAGCCCTTTAAGTCCATGTTTTCCTGCTGGTACTGGCCCATACCGAAAATCTTCTCGCCTTTGTTGCTTTCGAACTTTACATTTAATGCAAATTCGCTGCCGCCGATAATACCCTTCCACTCACGGTTGATAACCTTTAAGCAACGGCTCTCTTTGGAGATGGTGCCGCCGTAGGAACGGAAGTATTCGCGCAGAATTAACTTGTCTTCTTTATAGAAAGAAATGACACCGGCAAAGTTTACCACTGCCTTGATTTTACCGTTGATGATAGTTACCAAATCGTTCTGTGTGATGGTGCCGTCGCCAACCCAGTTATCTTCCTTTTCGAAGAGAATCTGTGTTTCGCATGGTTCCACCTTTTCGGTAAGTGCCCAGATGTTGCCGGTAAACTTACCCTGCTTGGTTGCACGCACACGAAGGGAGTCCTTGCCCCAGGCTTCGATACGTACCATTTCGCCCATGGTATAAAATACCAATGCGCCGTTGTCATTAACGAATTTCATTGCAATTTGACCTCCATAACAAAATATTTATTCAAATAATTGTGTACTATATTTTAACCACCCACAGAGCCGATGATGAGGCGACCCCATAGGTGGTTATTGGATGATTTAATTATAACATAACTGCTTTCCTTTTACAAGAAAAGTCTGACAAATTTAATAAATTTTGTATGTCTTTTCGCCACGGGTAAATACCGGGATGATATCTATCGGTGCAGCCGCCGTTACCGTCTGTCCGCCCTCGTATTTTTTACCGGTATAACACTCGGTCCAGGTCTCACCTGCCGGCAGGTAAACACTGCGTTCGGACACGCCTTCTTCCATGACAGGAGCCACCAGGATGTCCGGTCCGAACATATACTGGTCCTCGGTTTCCCAAGTCTTTTTATCCTCGTAAAAATCGTAGAACATCGGACGCATAATCGGTGTACCGTTTTCGCTGGTTTCCTTCATGCACTCGCGGATGTACGGACGCAGATTTTCGCGGATGAAAAGATACTTTTTGAGGATTTCAAAATTGTCCTCGCCAAAGCTCCACACTTCGTTGTCCTGACCGCTGGTTAACTGGCGCACGCCGTTGATAAATTCTTCTTCTCTTTCATACCAAGGAGAACGCTCGCCGTGCATACGGAATACCGGGCAGAATGCACCCCAGGCAAACCAACGCACCAAAAGCTCCTTGAACTTCGGGTCGGAAATATCGCCGCCCACAAAGCCGCCAATGTCGGAGGTCCACCATGGAATTCCCGCAAGGCACATATTAAGTCCTGCCTGCAGCTGCTCTCTCATTGCACGGAAGGAAGAATGAATGTCGCCGGACCAGGTCAGCGTTCCGTACTTCTGGGAACCTGCCCAGGCACAACGCACCAAGCTTAAAATCTCTGTTTCGCCTTCTTTTTTCAGACCGTCATAAAAGCCCTTGGCATACATCACCGGATAAATATTGGTACACTGCAATGCCGGACCTGCGAAGTAGCGGTAGTTATCAAAATCATATGGACCGTACTCCGGTTCCGCCTCGTCTAACCAGAAGCAGCGGATGCCCTTCTTGTAATAATTTTCCTTGCATTTTTCCCAGACAAATTCTCTGGCACCCGGGTGGGTGGTATCGTAAAATACGGTGTTACCCATCCAGCTCATGTGGTAATTGTTGCCGCGGTCCGGATTTACAAGATAGCCCTTATCTGCCATTTCTCCGTAGTTTTCACTGCGCTCATCAATGGTCGGCCAAACAGAAACCACGGTTTCGATGCCCAGCTCCTTTAATTCCTTTACCATGGCATCCGGGTCCGGCCAGTCTCTCGGCTCAAACTTGAAATCGCCCTGGCGGGTCCAGTGGAAGAAGTCCACCACAATAGCATCCATCGGAAGCCCCAGTGCTTTGTGCTTTCTTGCCACGGCTAAGATTTCGTCCTGGGTACGATAGCGAAGCTTGCACTGCCAGTAGCCAAGACCATATTCCGGCATCATCGGGCTGCGGCCGGTGGCAGCGCTGTACTGCTCTTCCAGCTCCGCAGGAGAATCGCCTGCGGTAATAAAATAATCCAACTTCTTTGTGCTTCTTGCGGTCCACTCGGTTTTGTTGGTACCAAAGGTAGCGGTACCGATGGCCGGATTATTCCAGAAAAAGCCGTAGCCACGGCTGGAAATATAAAACGGTACGCTGGCCTGGGAATTACGGTGGGCAAGCTCCAGGGTTGCCCCCTTCTTGTCCAGATGCTTTTCCTGATACTGGCCCATACCGAAAATCTTTTCATCGTCAAAAGCTTCAAAACGGACTGCTAAGGAAAAATCATTGGTACCCGGAATCGGCTTTAACTCTCTGGCATCCACTCTAAGTGGCACGCAGTACCGATTGATTCGGTTGCGGTTTCTCCAGTACTCAGCTGTGAGCAGTTCGCCCTTCTGGTTGTAGTAGCTAATCCAGCCCTCGTAGGAAACCTTAGCGGTAATCTTACCGTTTTTCAGTGTCCATTCCTTCGCGGTCTGGTGATAGTGGGCATACTCCTCGGACTTGTACCAAGGGTCAGTTACATCAATTTCCTCAAAACTGATTTCTGCCTTGCAATCCCCCACCTCTTCGGTTAATGCCCAGTCGTTTTTATCCATTTCCGGCTGCGCCGTCATACGCACGCGCAGGGAATTCTTTCCCCAAGGTTCAATCCATACCTGAGACTTATTTTCTGCAATTATCAGTTTATTATTTTCCTGATAGATCCTCATCTTATTCTACCTCTTTCTCCACCTGTTCTCCGTAAATCAATCCTCTGGTACCGGTTGCAATAAAGAAACGGCCAAAGGTGCGGCTGTCGCCGTCCATACTCATGATATTGCCGAACATCTGCTTTTCGGTGTTAATCCGCTCCCAAGTTTTGGCATCATCAAAAGAGCGGTAAAAACCGTACTCACCGGCAATAGAGCCTGCAACATATATTGCCTTGTCTTCTCCAAGATACTTACCGTCCGGTGTGCGGATGCCAAGGCCTGCCGCATACACGGTCTCCTTATCCTTGGTAAGACGTTTTGCCGTCAATTCATCGGTTTCCGGATTATATTTTAACTTCCATAAACCATGTTCACGAAGTGCCATGTAAAAGATGCCGCTCCGGCCTGCATCGCCCCGGACTTCCGTTTTATTGGCTCCGTCGATGTGATGGAACTTTACCTCCGGGAAACCTTCCGGGAGATTCTTTTCGCAGAAGGTATTGCCGCCGTCTCTGCTGACATACACCTGTGAAGCCTCGCCAAAGGCGTAAAACAAGCGGTTCTTCACCCGGTCGGAAAACACCTTAAAGCCCCTGTCATCGGTTACCTGGTTTCCGGTTTTATCATAAATCACACATTTCCTAAAGGTTTGTCCGCCGTCATTGCTGACCACCGCCGCATCCGCAGTTACTTTAAAACGGTCGCCCACGGTCCAAACAATGTTTTCGCAGTTCGGCGACATTGCCACCCAGCCGGAGTTAGTATTCGGCTGTTCGATTCGATGTAATAATTCATCTATTTTTTCACTCAACCCAAAAGGCATCGGCAAACGCTCATAGGTTTCCCCGGCGTTCTTGGTCATTACCAGACCACCTTTGGTTCTTCCCGTCCAATTGCCTCTTGCCGTAGTGATAAAACACTCCGGCGTAAGTTCGGAATAATCCGCATTTAAGCAGGTAATATAGCGGTTGCCCTTTTCATCCTCAAAGGAGTTTTTGCAAGGCTTTGTTAAATCACGGAAAGCAAAACCTCCTAAATCTCCCACAATATCAATTACCTGAACCGGACCGCCGTTTGGACTGTACACGTTTAAATGCACCGTCTCCTCGATACCATCACACCAGTCCTCAAACACCACTTTATCCGCTGTCAGATTTCTGGTACGGAACACGCCGGTGCCGGAATTAAACCATGCCACGTCCTTGTTGTGCGGGTCGATTTTAATGTCGGTCAGCCAGTGAAGCAGGGAACCTCCGCCGTTAAACTCCGGCTTCATATAGGAAGTACGGAAGGCAAGCTCCCCTACACTTAAACCGTACAACACAGGTTTCCATGTTGTGCCGTAATCGAAAGAACGGTACACGATGTCACCATCCCGTTTGCAAATGGTGGAGCACACCAAAAGTCCCGGCTGAGCCTTTGCGGAGGAAATACCGCTAAACCCATAGGTTAACATATTCTCCGGCGATTCCTGTACCACAGTTCCACCGTAAATGGTATTGTAAGGGGTTATATCCTCATACCCCGCTATTTTTCCATCCTCATCAAATAAATACCGGAACACTCTGCCGCCCTGCACCTGACCGCAATCGCAGCTGTAGCTCAGCTCCAGATTAAAACAACGGTGTGCCGTCTGGGCAAAGGTAACGTATAAATAGGTTCCGTCATAATCATAACGCTCTGCCACATGGCCCGGCCAAAGGGATTCTAACTGCCGCGCATTTTCCGGCTGTGGCATTGCTTCAAATGTAACGCCGTCATCATAGGATACATACAGTGCCGGACCGCGGAAGGATTCTTTGTCGCCAACAGACGCCCCAGCGGTGCCAACCACCAGCATACCTTTCTGCTTTGGCGATACCCATACAAATGTTAAATACTCTTCCCCGCAAACCGAGGTCTGCTGCCAGGTGGCACCCTCATCTCTTGTAATAAACAAACCGCCCTTCTGGCTGGCAAAGTAAAGAGCATCGTTAGCATAAACCAAACGATAACCGCTGCCTCTTCCGCCCCAGTTGCCGTGCACCGGGGTCGGTATTTCTCTATATGTAAAGGAATCTCCGTAATCCCTTGAGATTGCAAGAGTTCCCGTTTCTCTTCCCACGCCGCAAACCGTATAGAAGGTTCCTGCCTGTTCCTCATTAAGTGCGATGGCAATCGGACAGGTTTCGTTCGGACGTTCCGGTGTCACATGGTCTATCAGACTTTTCCAAGTTTCCGTTTTTGCGTCAAACCGATAGGTGCCGCCAATGTCCGTACGGCAAAACAACACCTCCGGATGGGTTTTATCAAACAAAAATCCGGTGACATAACCGCCGCCCGGAATCGGGGCATTTTGGTATTCATAAGGTATTTTCTTCATACAGTCCTCCAAAAAAAGTCATCGTCTGTTCTGAACATTTGCATACTCTTACATTATCTCATTTTAACAGTTATTTGGCAACAATCTACGGTAATAATTGCACATGAATTACCGCCTCTTTTTAATAACTGTCTGATAAAAACAAATCTCCGGAAACGTCAGCGGTGAGCGGTTTCCGGAGATTTATTTTTACTCATAATCTTTATCAAATACGATTTGTGCAAAATTGAAAAAGCCTAAATACCAAACATGGAAATCATGGACACCCTGAACCTCATGCCACATGAAGTTTTCTCCGTCGGTAAGACGGTCTGTTAAATCGCACAAACCGCTGGTTGCATTTCTGTGAGCCCAAATGGCAGTGCCATCGCTTAAACCACAGATATTGTAGAAATAGTGGATGTCGTATTCTTCCGGATAATCTGCCAGCTTTTGTGCAGTTACACTTGCTGAGTTACTGGTTGGTGCGGACGAGAAGGAACCGTACCAGCTTAATACATCCAGACATTCACCGATACCAACGTTGATGGTCTGCATACCACCCATGGAAAGACCGGCCATAGCACGGTGGTCACGGGCGGCGGTTAAATCATAACCGTTTTCATCATACTCCGCATAGGTTGCAAAATTCGCATCAATGTACGGAATCAAATCGTTCTTAAGCTCCTGTCCAAACAAATAGAACCCATCATACTTGGCACTTGTATTTGCAAAATCCGCACAGGAGCGGCCATTTGGTGTTACCACGATAAAGCCTTCAATATCACCGTAAGCAATCAGATTATCCATCATCTTCTTAACCTGGGAGCCGTTACCGGTCATACCCCATTCTCTTTCGTTACCGCCAACGCCGTGCATCAGATACAACACATTATACTGCTTTGTTTCATCATACTTTGGAGGAAGATATACGAAAGCAGGCTTGGTAAGTTCATGACCGTCACCGGCATAGTCGTAGGTAGTATACCGGATTTCAATTACCTGACCACCGTTTGCCGTATTCAGTGCGGTATACTTTTGCGGAACATCAACCGACTCCATTTTTGCCACTTCCGGAACCTTTAAAATTTTCTCGATTGCTTCATAGTAAGCAAACTTTCTCTCGTAATCCTTGGTAAACAGGCCGCAGTACGGGCTGTTCATCTTATAGGAATAATCGTTCTCGGACATGGATGGATTATCACAAATACCCCAAATACTGATGTTGGTAACTACAGGATCCTTGGAATTCAGCTCGGAAAATGCCTGAAATAATGTTCCGTAGAAATCTGCATGCTGCGCTTCACGTTTTGCTTCATAGTTTCGCACTGCCATTTCTGTGATATGTACTTCAAGCCCCTGGTCATAAAATATTTTAGCTGCCGCTTTCACCTTATTGATATCCAGCTTATTTAAACA
>JAZNXI010000020.1:0-16434 GCA_045593825.1 Lachnospiraceae bacterium | reverse complement strand
GTAAGTTTATAGCACATGGCATGTCCTGCTGTTGTCTGCGTAATATTTATCGCCTTCCCAGCGATATTTGCCGCAAGAAGCATGTTTTTATTACCAACCCGGATATTGCTCAGGTATGCCTCTTTATTCTCCAAAATAAGCCGTATAGCTTCTTCAGAATACTTTCTGCTTTCCCTTGTGGAATTTACCGACCAGAACGACTCTACTGCATGACAGAACGCATCCAGCATGGTGGATTTCTTTTGATACTCCGGTAATGTTTCCAGCGTAGATTCATCCATCAGCACCGCCTCCGGAATACAACTTTCATGCGTTACCGACTGTTTCTCACCATTATAGTAAATAACTGCATATCTGGTTGCTTCACTGCCGGTTCCTGCTGTGGTAGGCACTGCCACCAAAGGAAGAGAATTCGGAACTATTTCCTGCTCCAGGTAATTCTTTTCCGGATTCATGTTGGAATACAGCTTGATGCATTTTGCCACATCCATGGCACTGCCGCCTCCAACTGCAAAAATCAGGTCACAGTTTTCCTCTTTCAAAACCCGTACACCCTTTACTACCGACTCATACAACGGATTTGGCGTAAAATCACTGAATTTCACAAAACGAAACTGCTTTCTTTTTGCAAGACTTTCAAAGAAGCTTCCCGCCTTTAAGAACCCAAATGCACTGTCACAAACCAGAAGAACAGACTTTGCCTGCTTCTCCTCCAGATACTGCTCCAGCTCCAAATAATTCTGTTCTGCACTGAGTATTTTCTGCTCTGCCATCTGCTTAATTATCCTCCGGAATCAGTGTAATAATATCCTTAATGGACATACACATATCGTCACATTCCTTCGCACGGTGATGCTCCAAAATGGTTCTTGCCGCATTCTGCATTGCCGGAAAACCGGTTCTGGTCAACTGGTTTGCGTAAATTACAACATTAACTCCACGTTCCTTGAATTCTTCCTCTGTAACCGTATTAAACGATGTTGGAACAACAACAATCGGAGTCTGGGAATTCTTCGCACGGAATTTCTCAACAAACTCAAATATCTCAGACGGATCTTTCTTTCTGCTGTGAATCATAATGGCATCTGCTCCGGCTTCCGAGAAAGCAAACGCTCTCTCCAGTGCATCCTCCATGCCACGTTCCAGAATCAGGCTTTCAATACGGGCACAAATCATGAAATCCTTTGTCTTCTGAGCTCTCTTGCCCGCCCGGATTTTTTCACAGAAATTTGGAATAGAATCCTGGGTCTGCTCTACTTCTGTACCAAACAGGGAATTCTTCTTCAAACCTGTTTTATCTTCAATAATTACCATGGAAACACCCATGCGCTCTAAGGTCTTTACTGTATATACAAAGTGCTCGGTAAGTCCGCCTGTATCTCCGTCGAAAATAATCGGCTTGGTGGTTACCTCCATAATGTCATCAATGGTACGGAATCTGGAAGTCATATCTACCAGTTCAATGTCCGGCTTACCCTTTGCAGTGGAATCGCAAAGACTGGAAATCCACATGGCATCGAACTGACGGGCTGCACCATTTTCGTATATTATAGTTTTCTCTGCGATTAAGCCGGTAATCCCACTATGTGCCTCTATTGCTGTAACCAATCCCTTCATAGAAATGCATTTTTTTAATCTTCCACGACGTACATGTGGCAATGATAATTCTACTCTTGCACGATTTTCTATTTCCTGATATTTTTCATCTTCAGAATATGGAAATTCCACTAATTTACCACCATAAGACGCAAGAACAGATACCACTTCATCACGAACCGGTTTTTGGAAACCACTCTGCCAGTCGTCCCCATGAACTACATAATCCGGTTGATACTTTTCCAAATTGCTCTTATAGCTTAAGGTATTCTGCTCTACTACAAGATAAACACCAGCAATGCTTTCAAACAACGCTTTTCTCTCTGCATATGGTATAAGAGGATATCGCTTATAACTAACTACGACTTCATCTGTCATTATACCTATGATCAAACGACCTAATTTTTGAGCCTTTCGAATAATCTCTATATGTCCGCTATGTAACATATCCGCAGAAAAACACATATATACTATTCGATTCTCTATTTCACGAACTTTAGCGGATACAACGGCCAAATCTTCCGGATTGTCAATTTCTGCACAGAGCAGATTTTTTACATCTAGCGGATAAATACTGCACTTATCGGAAACTACATTAAATGCATTTTCTGCATAGCACTTTCTGTTATCACTTTCACAATACCGCACAATGCTTTCCAGCCAAACCAGCCAGTCTTCCTTGTTCAGCTTGTATAATGGTTGCGCTGCCATGGCATCATTGAAAAATTCGATACCAACCTTTGTAATTTTTCCATCTTTAATCACTGCCTTAAAATCTTTTTCCGGAAGCGGCAACGTAGAGCTAACAGTCATACAGCTGTTTTCGCTTGCCAGTACCTGTGCCAGAACTTCATTTTCATACACCAAATCACCATGCATCAGGATAATATCATCTTCTAAGTAATCTTTTGCACAATAAATCGAGTAAATATAGTTTGTCTCTCTGTAAATAGGATTGTTAATAAAAGTAATATGTATCGGTAACTCCAGACTGTTACAGTAATCTACCAACACACTGTCAAACAAACCGGTGGTCATAACTACTTCGCTTATTCCTGCTTCAGATAACATACGTAACTGTCTGCTTAGAATAGTTTCTTTTCTGCTTAATTCTGTCATACACTTTGGATGTTCTGAAGTAAGAACGCCCATCCGGCTTCCAAGACCGGAGTTCAATATTAATGCTTTCATTCAAATCACCCCCATACAAGATCTATATAAAGCTCATTTCCTTTTTACATGCTTCATAAACCTTCTTACCGCAAGTACCGTCACAATTTGTAATCGAGGATTTCATAGCATTGATACGCTCTTCTTTTTTTGTATCCTCTTCTTTCTGTACCAAATCAATGAAGGCTTCAATGCTCATGCCATCATTAAAAAAATAATTTGAAAAATAGTCAAACAAAACTATTTTCTGCGACTTGTCCGATGAGCGTTCCTCGATATTTAACACAGGTTTTCCTGTTGCGATATATTGAAGCATAATGGAACTTTTTTCACTAATTAAAGCATCCGATACATAAAAGGATGTATATGCATCAGCTTCTTCATCAATAATAACATTTTCCATTTGCTCCATTCTCTTAACCAATTCATTATATTGCGGTATCATTTTCGGACGCATAGAATACACCGTATCCTTCAATAATGGATGTGGTCGCCATATTAATCTCACTTCCTTGCTTTCAAAAGCATCTAATATATTATTTACATAACCAATCCAGTCGTTGCAATTTAAAAACCAATTAATTGTAGTGTTAAATAAAATGGTTTTTGCTCCTGTTTTTTTGATTGTTGTGCTTTCTTTTTCTTCTAATACACTATTGAACGATGCATCCATTTTAGGGGATCCCAATTGCAAAAGTTTTGACTCTTTAAAACCATTTGCCATACATAATTTCTTATGCTCTTCCGATTGAACAACCACTTTATCTGCTGTGATAGCACCTGGTCCCATAGATACTCCTAATGGAACTGCCAATTCATTTTTTTGGTAAGCATATAATACTGCGTATGGTACATACACTAACATCCCTGCATGCGCCTTCACATTTGGAGAATAAAACTGTGGTGCAATACTTGTTACGCGGTTCCCCCCATCATAAGGATTATGAATGAAAACAATATCCGGGTTTAATTTTTCCAAATCAAAATCCTCATAATTGACAACGGGTACTTCTATTGGGAAATCGTCCCCCTCATAGTGAAACTGATCAAAAGAGAAATCCGGTTTTCTTGTGTAATATGGGATTGGTACAACGTAGGCATTACATTCTTCATCTTTCTTTGCGGCTTTCCATATACTTTCTAAAGAATCCCACATAGAGGATTTATACGGCAAAAAGACAACCTCCAGTTTATCGTCAGTAATCTCCTTTACCAGCTTCTGCTCAATATTAAAAAGCAATCCTTCTACTTGTAAAAGTTCTACTTCGCAGCTATCAGACAATTGCATTTTTTCAGAAATCAAATAAATCTCTTCACAGAAATTTTCCAAATCCCTGACAATTTCTAAATCTTTGCCCGTTTCATCAATTTGGGTTCCAATATGAATAGCTCCCTTTTGCATTTCAACAATTAAGTTATATGCCAATTCCAAGCGATTCTCTGAAATAAGTTTTTTGACAGCTGCTAAAGAACGCTCCATTAATTTTATCCAGTCTATAGTTTTCTTTTTTAAATACCTTCTCATAGCGTACCTCTTTCCTTATCTTTGAGACTCTTCCAATCCCTTCAATGTTTCCTGCATTCCCTTTAAATACTTATCCCCATCAAATCCTTTATCACTCCACGGCAGCATCTCCCAATAACCATACGCCTGCACATAATCCTGTACTGCGTTGGCGCAGGTGGCCGCTGCCTGAAATACCTGCACCGCAAAATCAATTGTGATATATCTGGTAAAATCCAGCTGAATTTGAGGTATTGCGTCCGCCTCATGTTGCTTGTACCACTGCCAAGCCGCTTTGTACATTGGCGCATAGGAAAGAATTGCCTGCACATTACCCTGCGGTGCGGAGGCTTCCACTACCACGCCGGAAAGTGCCATTTGTGCCACCGGACTAAGGGTATACCTTTCCGCAATATATTCCGCCTGATGCAACAAACCGGAATAATCCTTTTTCATCTTAAAATAGCGTACTGATTCCACCAGCATCCACTGGGTACAGGCATCTGCCAATTCCTGCTTTTCCGCTAACTGCTTAATAGCTGTTTTGAAAAATTCATATCCTACATCTGCAGTTTCCGTTCTGCTTAACAGCTCTTGCATCAACTGCGCCCCAATTCGAGGAGTTACCCCCCGTTCTTCTATTTCCTTTTTCAGCAGCTGCACATTCCGTTCCTGATGAGTTTTTCTTTCCTCCTCATTTTGAAAAGCATACCCATAATGATGAGCAAATGTCGAAAACTGTTTAAACGGCTCATATACCTGATTGAAAGCTTCATGCACTCTTCCTACAAATTTGGTATTTGCGGTCCTTCTGACCATGCGTCCCACCATCGAGGTAGAAAAGCTTCCGTCTGCGGCGTAATTTCTTACCTGATAATATCCGGCACCATAATTTTCACATTCACCACTGTTAAAAAAGTCTATAAGCTCCTGTACATCATCAAACACTTCGTCGTCATCCAAATACAAAAACCATTCGCCCGTCGCATGTTCTAAACACACATTTCTTGCTGCAGCAAAATCATCACACCAAGTAAAAGGATACACCTTATCTGTATATTCTCTTGCTATTTCAATAGAGCCATCCGAATCCGCTCCCTTTGTATCAACCACAATCAACTCGCTTGGAACCGCCTCTAACAACGGCTTCATGGCATTCAACACTCTTCGGATATATTGCTTGCGGTTGGATACTAAAATACCAATCGTCAGCTTTATATCACTTTGAATAAATGCTATTTCTTGAGTTCTATTATACTCCTTTTTTTCCTCCTCCACAATGCTCTTTAAACCTTCTATAGTCTTTTGCAGTTCTCTTGCATATTTTGCTGCCGGAAACCCCGGTCGTTTCCAAGGCATGCGCTTCCAATAGGAATTTGCCAAGACATAATCGCCCTCTTGATTAGCCGCAACTGCGCCAAAACCAAGCACATGTTCATAGAAAGCATCACAATAATACCTTGGGAAATCCAGCTGGTTTTGTAACATGGCCTCTTCCTTATGACTCTTTAACCAATCCCACTGCTTCACATAAATTTCTGAAAATAACGATACCATGCCTGCATCGTTCTGCCGAGCCGCCTCAACAGTTACCACTCCTGCCACTGCAAGACGTGCCATCTGAGTCAAAGGATATTCTGCCAATATTTTTTCTGCTTGCAAAAGAGTCCCTTGATAGTCCTGAAAAATAGTAAAATACCGCACAGATGCTACCAACATCCACTGCACATTAGAATAACGTAGCTTATCCGCCTTCCGAAATTCTTCTATGCACTCCATACCAAAATCAAAACCCTGCCTTGCAGTTTCTTTTACACCAAGTAGCTCCTGCATAATCTGGGAACAAATTCTTGCATCATAGCCGTGCTCTTGAAACTCTTCCCACAAAATAGAAAGATTCCGCTCCTGATGCTTTTTCTGCATTTCCCCTGTGCTGTACACGTATCCTTGATGATGAGTAAAACACTGAAACTGCTTATTTGGCGCAAAAACCTCATTAAAGGTTTCATGCACCTTTCCGATAAATCTTGTGCTTTCCGTTCGGCGAACCATTCTCCCTGCAATAGCCATAGAATAGGTTCCGTCATAATGATAATCTCTGGTATAATAAAAACCACTAAAATATTTTTCACATTCTCCGGACTGAAAGAACTCGATAAACTCCTGTACATTGTCAAACCACTCGTCATCATCCTGGTATAAAAACCACTCACCAGATGCATGGTCTAAACAAAAATTTCTGGCCGCCGAAAAATCATTACACCACTCAAAGCGATAAATCTTGTCTGTATACTCACGGCAAATATCAATAGAGCCGTCCGTTTCTTCTCCCTTTGTGTCAATAATGATTAATTCACTCGGCACCGCCCGAAGTAAAGGTTGTAATGCCTCCATAATCTTACGGATGTACTGTACATGATTGGACACCAGCATTCCCACTGTAAGTTTAATATCACTTTTTATCAATTTTGGATACTTTTTCTGCATTACAACCTTCTCCTTTTTGCTACAATCTTTCTCTGATTTTTTCAATAATGGCTGCTGATGCGTTGTCAGCCTCTTCCAACAGTGTCATCATTTCTTCCTTGGTTTCAGCATTACTGCACTTCCAAACCAGTTCGCAATAAGCTTCCAAAAGAGAAACCTCCTCGGAACCTTCTCCCACTGTTTGGTCAAGGCCGGTACCTACAGCAATGGCAAGCTCCTGCATTCCGGATAACAACTCCGGCATTTCGGCATACTGTTCCTTTGCAGCTAAAGACATTGCACATTTTTCTGCTTCTTCCATGGCCTGCAGCATCATCAAAAATTCTTTTAACTTTTCGGTCTGCTGCCGTCTGGCTGCAAGTTCCTTAAGTCCGTTTACAGTACGGTTCATATCGTCTCTGTAGTCTGCCTTATTTATTTCTTTGCTGTCCCATGGAAACCTCTTCCAATAACTGTTTGCAAGCTCATATTTTCCCTGTTCGTTGGCACACATAGCGCCTATGTGCAGAATCTGAGCCATGGTTTTATCGTTATAGAAATTTCCAAAATCAAGCTGGCTTTGCTGCAATGCCTGCTCCGGATGCTCATCCAGCCAGATTCTTGCATCCAAAAATTCTTCCATTTTCTGCTCTACCACTGCATACTCTTTTTCCTTCCAGGCCCATCCGATTACAATCACAGAAAGGAACATTTTTGACATTTCCGTCAACGCATAATTTTCTTTTAAGTATTCCGCCTGTTGGAGCAACCTATTATAATCTCCGATCATGCTGTAGTATCTTGCGGTAGCAACTAAAATCCATTGTGTGGAAGAATCCCTGATAGTTCCCTGCTCTTCTACCAAAATAGGAATTACCTTCTGACAGAATGCAAAGCCTTCATCCCAGGTATCCTGCACATGCAAAAGCTCCTGCGCTGTCTGGGCACAAATATGCGGTGTATAACCTTTCGTTTCAATTTCCTTCCACAATAAGGAAAGATTCCGGTCCTGATGTTTTTTCTTTGCCGCCTCATCCATATACACATAGCCGGTATGATGTGCAAAGGTATTTTCAAAGAGCTTACATGGCAGATACGTCGGCTGCAGAACCTCATGCACCTGTCCGACAAAACGCATCTGCTTTGTCCTGTGGTGCAGTCTTCCTATTACTGTCTGCGTAAAGGTTCCGTCCTTTGCATAATTTCGAATATGATATAAGCCCTGTCCGTACTTATCACATTCTCCGTTCTTAAAAAACTCGATGATTTCTCGTGCATCGTCAAACCATTCGTCATCATCTACATACAGGAACCACTCACCTCTTGCATGGTCAATACACACATTACGTGCAGCGGCAAAATCATTACACCATTCGAAACGAACCACCTTTGTAGCATATTCCCTTGCAATGGCAATAGAACCATCACTATTTTCATCACCTACGGTATCTACTACAATTAATTCACTGCTGACTTCTTCTAAAATCGATTTTAAAGACTCCATACAGTTTCGGATAGTCTTGATATTGTTCGACACTAAAATACCGATGGTAAGCTTTATATCACTTTTAATCCAGTTTGTACCCGTTCCGGCTTCGGAATTTGTATGCTTTATCATATCAAGCGCCTCCGAAAGCGCCTTTTTTACCGCTTCCTTCTGTACTTCGCTGCTGTTTTTCATCAGCCGCTTTACCATACCAAGCAATACCTTTTGATTTGGATTTTCCCGATACAACTGCATAGCAAAAGCAAAACTTTCCTGGTTACTGTAGCCTTCCGCTTCCCACGGCATTGCTTCATACCAATCCCAGGCATCTTTATAGGCTTTTGCCTTAAAAGCACAATACGCGCCAAAATGAAGCATCTCGAAGTAAGCACCGTTTGTCTGATATCTGGAAAAATCCGCCGTCATCTGTAACTGTTGCGTTTGCTGATTTTGCTGCAAGCAAGCCAAGGTTTCAAAATATTTTTTTACATACGGATGCCCCTTCTCCGGCTCATCCTTTAGTATACAGATTCTGGTCATTTGATAACAAATTCCATTTTCTGCCGTTTCATTAAATCCAAACCGTTCCTTTAATTCCCGATAGCTTTTTTCTGTCTCGTTTAAAGAGCTATTCAATGCCTCATGCAGGCGGAACACCAGCGATAACTGCCACTGGAAATCATTCCGTTCTTTTTGCTCTGCGCAAAGCCGGAAGGTTTCCTCGCAAAATTCCATTGCTGCCCTGTTATCAAAGCTGGCAAGCTCCATGGCCATTTGGGCACGATATCGGAGTTCCAACGGATTTTTTTCTATTTCTTTTTTCAACAAAGCGAGATTTCTGTCTCTATGTGCCTGCTTTTCCTGTTCGTTCTCATACGCATATCCATAGTGATGAACAAAGCAATCAAAGTTTTTACATGGTAAATACAACTGCGAAAAGGTTTCATGAATTGCACCCTCAAACCGCGTATTTGCGGTTTTCTTCGTCATACGGCCAAGGGTTGCTTCACTGTATGCAGAACCGTCCTTTTTTGTATAATTGCGAATCTGATAGGTTGCACTGGAGTACAACAAGTATTCCCCGGTCTGGAAAAATTCCGTTATTTCAGAAATATCTTCGAACCACTCATCATCATCCAGGAACATAAACCACTCGCCTTGCGCTTCATCCAAGCCGGCGTTTCGGGCAGCAGCAAAATCATCACACCAGTCAAAGTGCACCATCTTGGTAGCATAGTTCTTTGCTACATTCAAAGAACCATCACTATGCTCTGCGCCTACCGTATCTACTACAATTAACTCACTTGGAATTGCCGTCAAAAGCGGCTGTAAAGATTTCATGCATTTTTCAATGGTACTAAGGTTATTAGATACCAGAAGAGAAATACTCAGCAACGGCTTTTCCAATATACTCTGACGCTCCTTCGTCCAAACAGATGCTTCTGTTCTTTTTCCAAGCTTGTGCAGGGAAACAATGCCTCTTGCCATAGCATCCGCTAAAATAGATTCTTCCATAAAAACGCCAATATCAAAAGATTCCTGCAGGGTCCGCCGCTCTGCATCCGCAAGCAAAAATTCTCTTGACGTTTTTAATTCCTGTAACAGCTTTTCTGCATTCTCATGCAGGCCCAGCTTTTCTCTAGCCTTCAGCTCCATCGTATTAATTGCAAGTCTTGCAAATTCCGTCAATGGAAAATTCTCTTTAATATAGTCAATCCGTTCTACTCCTTGCTGCCAATTATCCCGGCGAACCGCTAACCGTACGTAGGACATAAGAATCCACTGAAAATTCGGATGACCATAATAAGACTTGTCTAACCGCAAGGCTTCTTCGCAAAGTGTCAGTGCTTCTGCTTCCAGTTCCGGCAAAAACATGCATTCCTGAATCATCTGAGCCCGCAGTCTTACATCCGCAGGGTTCTTCTCAAACGCAGGGCGCAGCAAAGATAAATTACGTCTGCTATGCTCCCGATGCTCCTCCATACTTTCAAACACATAACCGCTGTGGTGGACAAAGCACTGTAATGGCTTACACGGAAGCTTAACTGGGGAAAGATACTCATGCACCGGTTCTACAAACTTTGTTTCCTTTTCCAGCTTTACCAAACGGTGCAACACGCCCATAGAGTAATTTCCCTGTTTATCAACATAATCCCGGATACGATAGGTTGCAGAAGCATATTTTTTATATTCTCCCGAAGTAAAGAACTCTATCAGCTCTGTGACATCGTCAAACCACTCATCATCATCCAGGAACATAAACCATTGACCGTTTGCTTCGAATAGACCGGCATTTCTGGCTGCGGCAAAATCGTTGCACCAGTCAAAGTGTACCACCTTCGTGGCATACTTTTTTGCAATTGCCAAAGAGCCGTCACTATGTTCCTCACCCACGGTATCCACTACAATTAACTCGCTTGGCAGAGACTCCAATATCGGTTGCAGAGACTCCATACATTTTCCGATTGTTTTGATACGGTTGGAAACAAGCATGGAAATACTGAGAATTATTTTTTTATCCGGCTCTTCCTGTGCTTTCACGCCTTTTGCATATAGCCCGTTTAACAGTTGATCCACTTTCCGGTACATTTCGGATTCTTTTTTATCCTTACAAAGCGCCAGGGTTTCTTCACAAAGCAAAACTGCCTGTGGCGGATTTTGCACCGACAAAACAATAGCAAGCTGTAACCGGTTTCTTAAATTTCCCGGATACTTTACTAAATCGTCCTGTAAAAGCTTTAATGTATACTTCATACGGGCTTGTTTTGCTTCCTGTGTTACATAAACATATCCATAATGATGTACATAAGAATTTAACGCCTTACATGGAGTATATATGTTATTAAAAGTTTCATTGATGCAACCTACAAATTCGGAATTTTTTGCCCGATGTATCATACGGCTTACAGCGACATCTGCGTACATACTGCCTTTATCATCCTTGTAATTTCGTACTTTGTATGTAGCGCTGTTATAGTCTAAATACTCTCCACTAATAAAGAAGGAGATTATATCATCTACATTTTCAAACCACTCATCATCATCCAAATACAAAAACCACTCGCCCTTTGCTTCCTTTAAACCCGCATTTCTGGCCGCAGCAAAGTCATCGCACCAAGTAACATTTATTACCTTATCCGCATATTCCTTGGCCACGGCAAGGGAACCATCGCTGTTTTCTTCTCCCACTGTATCCACCACAATTAGCTCACTTGGAACAGCCTCCAGTAACGGTTTGATGGAATCCAAACATTTTTGTATTGTATTCTTACGGTTAGATACAAGTAAAGAAACCGTAAGTACAGGAATGGTCATGTAACGAAAACGCTCTTTGCACCATTCTAAAGCTCCTTCTTCGTCTCCGGCTTTGTTCCGGCACAAAATACCAAAGCGCAGCAGCTCACTATACATACCGTCATCCATAAACGTTTCTATATCTAAAATCCGCTGCTCTTCAAATACGTCCTGATTTTCCTGAATATAGTTCTTCTTATACTGTGCTTCCTTAACCTTCTCTATTGCTTTTCCATACTGCTTTAAATTGTAGTAGGCCGTTACTTCCAAAATACAGATGGCATAATCCGCCACAACTCCCATCGGATATTTGCTACGTAACATTGCTGTTCGTTCCAAAAGCATTTCATAGTCTTTCTTACGGTTTGCCTGACGGGCATAGGATAACATAATCCACTGAAATTCTTTTGTTTTATATAATTTTTTATCAATTTTCTGAAATGTTTCTTCGCACAGCAGCCGGCCTTTTTCTTCCATCTCTTCCAGACACATATATTCCTGTATCAGCTGGGTGCGAAGATGCATATCCCATTGTTTTTTTTCAAATTCCGGTTCTAACAACGAAATATTTCTGTAACTATGTTCTTTTTTTCTTTCCTCTGTTGAGAACACATAACCTTGATGATGAAGCTGACAAGAGAATGCCTTTCGTGGATGTTTCATTGGTGTCAGATATTCATGTACCGGACTTACAAATTTTGTTGCTTCTTCGCGCTCCACCATTCTATGCACAACACCGGTAGAGTAACTTCCTTCGTTATCAGAATAATTTCTGATACTAAAATAAGCGCTCTTGTATTCCTTATACTCTCCCGACTTAAAAAACTCTACAACCTCACCTGCATCCTCAAACCACTCATCGTCATCAATAAACATAAACCATTCGCCACAGGCTTCCAAAAGCCCCGTATTTCTGGCTGCTGCAAAATCATTGCACCATTCAAATCGCACTACTTTAGTCGCATATTCTTTCGCAATTGCTAAAGAACCGTCACTGTTTTCTTCTCCTACTGTATCTACAACAATCAATTCACTGGGAATATTTTCCAAAAGAGGGCGCAGTCCCTCCATACATTTTCTGATGGTATCCTTTCTGTTGGAAACTAAAATACTGATTGATAACATAATATCGGATTGCTTCTTCATTAGTGCGCCTCTTTTCTTAAAAATAATACACTTCGCCATTTAGTTTATCGGCATACTTTCGTTTTTTCTTTATCTGCTTAGGCAAATTAGGACATACCAAAAAAGAGCGCTCCTTTCGGAACGCTCTTTAAGAAAACCATGTATATTATTTATTGTTCGATTAACCCTGGAGTAAGGATAATACACCCTGAGTTGCCTGATTAGCCTGTGCTAACATGGACTGACCAGCCTGCTGTAAGATGTTGTACTTAGACATGGTTACCATTTCAGATGCCATATCTACGTCACGGATACCGGACTCAGCTGCCTGCAGGTTTTCTGCGGTGTTATCTAAGTTAGCAATGGTATGCTCTAATCTGTTCTGAACCGCACCGAGTAAGGAACGCTGCTTAGATACTCTTGCAATTGCTTCATCAATCTTGCCTAAGCTGTCAGATGCGCCCTTCTGTGTGGAAAGGTCCACATTAGAATTGTTTACGCCAAGAGCTGTTGCACTCATATCGTCGATGGAGAAACTCATTGTCTGACCTTCATTTGCACCTACCTGAAGAGTAACACCCTTACCGCCGGAAACCACGCCGTACTTGGTCTGACCGAGGAAAGCATCGGTATCACCGAGACCCTGTCCGCTGGTAAGAACAACTGCTGCGGTAACATTGCTGTCTGTAATAAACAAGGTGTCAGGCTCATCCGGATTTGCACTTTCTAAAGTAACATCCATGCTGAGTCCTGCTTCTGCAAGGATTGATTCAATATCTTCTTCTGTATATTCCTTACCGGACTGCAAACTCAACTGATATGTGCCCGCTGTAGATAATGCACCTGTTGTTGTATACTCCGCTGGTGTTGTAAGTTCACATTCTTCTTTTCCTTCGGATGCTGTAAAGTCAATGTTAATTGTAACATTTGTATCTACACCATACTTATTAGATTTAATTGTGATTACGTTTGCACCAACAAAGCTACCTGCTGTACCCACGGTTACTGCTGTAGATGCACCCTTTACGCCAACTTCAACAACTGCTGCTGTTGTTGTATTCTTTGCAGTAAGAGAACCGTAATATAAATTTAATTCAACCTCTGCCGGATTATATGTAGCTGTGGAGTCTTCCTGTTTTGCATTTTCAATTAACTCATTAATCTGAGCCTGTGTATAAGTAATGTTTTCCTTTAAATTTAATGTTAAGGTAGTACCCGCATCATTCCAAATAGCAGATTCACCGCCCTCGGTTGCAGATGCAGCAACTACGATGGAAACACCTGTTATATTAGAAGTAACAAAACCCTTTAACTCCGGATCATAGATACCAAATTTAGGACCTGCGCTTGTAACACCTGCTGTAGATGCACTTAAGGAACCGTCCAATAACTTCATGGTATTGAATTCTGTATCGGAAGCGATTCTGTCTAATTCTTCCTGTAACTGTTCGATTTCGTCCTGGATGTTGCCACGGTCGTCATCTGTTTCGGTACCGTTAGCTGCCTGAACTGCTAATTCTCTCATTCTCTGTAAGATGGAGTGGGACTCATTTAATGCGCCTTCTGCGGTCTGAATCATGGAGATACCGTCGGATGCGTTTGTGGAAGCCTGGTCGAGACCACGAATCTGGCTTCTCATTTTTTCGGAAATTGCTAAACCTGCTGCGTCGTCTGCCGCACGGTTAATTCTGTAACCGGAAGAGAGCTTTTCTGTGCTCTTTGCTAATGCGGAAGTAGAGATGCCAAGCTGTCTGTTAGCGTTCATTGCTGTCAAGTTGTGCTGTACGATCATTGCCATAAGATAAATCCTCCTTGGTTTAAAATCTTGTTTTTATCTACTTCCTTGTAGTTACGTCCTTGTGTGGGTTACATCCATGTAAGTTACGTTTTCAATTTTTATATCGGATAGGTTTTTTAGAATATTAACCCTTATTTTAATTTTTTTCACAAATTTTAAATATTTTTTCTGTTTTATAACATGAAAGGACCCGGCCATAAGACCGGGTCCTTTATTATGGAATGTTTTCACACTCTATTTCTATTTTCTCTAAGCTTCCTAGGTTTCTTAAAGAAATCAAGAAATTTTAGTTTAATCGACTAGCGATTAGCCTAACAGGGAGAGAACGCCCTGGTTAGCCTGGTTAGCCTGAGCCAGCATGGACTGAGCAGCCTGCTGAAGGATGTTGTTCTTGGAGAACTGAACCATTTCAGAAGCCATGTCAACGTCACGGATGCCGGATTCAGCAGACTGAAGGTTTTCAGCTGTGTTATCCAGGTTGGAGATGGTGTGCTCAAGTCTGTTCTGGATAGCACCGAGTAAGGAACGCTGCTTGGAAACAGCTGCGATACCTGCATCGATGTTTTCGATGGATTCCTGAGCCTTCTTCTGTGTAGTAACATCAACCTTAGTGCCGTCTACGCCAAGAGCTACGGAGCTCATGTCGCCGATACCGAAGCTGATAGTCTGGCCATAGTTAGCACCTACCTGAAGTTCAACACCTTCGCCGCTAGCGGATACATCGTAACCCTTCTGGCCAAGGAATGCGTTGGTATCACCGAGACCGGAACCGTCTGCTAATACATTGGTAGCAGACACTGTGCTATCAGTAACAAACAGAGTGTTTGCTTCATCCGGATCCGGACCAATAAATTCTACATCTGCAGAGAAACCTGCTTCAGCAAGAAGCTTTTCGATATCCTGCTCGGTATATTCCTTACCGGTTGCCAAGGAAAGCTTATAAGTACCTGTAGTAGAAACTGCACCAGTGGACTTGTAAGTAGCTGCGGTAGCAACCTTACATTCTTCATCGCCACCCTCTGCCGTGAAGTCGATTAAGATAGTAACATTATTATCTGCACCATACTTATTTGCAGTAATCTTAATCTGGCTTACACCTACAGAATTTGTACCAACATCAAGACCATCAAGATCAAATGTCTGAGAAGCCTTAACGCCTGCTATAGTACCACTTGTTGTATATGCGCTGTCTGCAGTAAATACACCGTTATTTAAGTTGATTTCAACACTTGCAGGATTATTGCTGTTTGTGCTGTCTTCCTGCTTTGCATTCTTAACTAAATCATCGATTTCTGCTTCGGTATAAGTAGTACCATTATGAAGATTAATGGTAAGTGTTGTACCTGCTGCATCCCACAGAGCGGATTCGCCGCCAAGAGTAGCAGATGTTGTAGTCTTAATTGTAACACCACTGATGTCAGAAGAAATGAACGCCTTTAAGTCTTCGTTGTACTCACCAAACTTAGGACCAGCGTTAGTAACGTTGGAACCGCCACCGTTTAAGGAACCGTCTAACAGCTTCATTGTGTTGAATTCTGTTGTTTCAGAGATTCTGTCAAGTTCGTCCTGTAACTGTGTGATTTCATCCTGGATGTTGCCACGATCTTCATCAGTTTCAGTACCGTTAGCTGCCTGAATGGTTAATTCACGCATTCTCTGAAGAATGCTGTGGGATTCCTGAAGAGCACCTTCTGCAGTCTGGATCATGGAGATACCATCCTGAGCGTTTGTGGAAGCCTGGTTAAGACCACGGATCTGGCTTCTCATCTTTTCGGAAATAGCTAAACCTGCTGCATCGTCTGCTGCGCGGTTAATTCTGTAACCGGAAGATAACTTTTCAGTGCTCTTTGCGAGTGCGTTTGTGCTGATACCTAACTGTCTGTTAGTGTTCATCGCTGTCATGTTGTGCTGTACGATCATTGCCATAATATTTACCTCCTTGAATTGTGTCCGGTACGGGTTTGCCCGTCCGGTTCCCGAGTCCTTTCGGGAATC
>JAZNXI010000019.1:0-3469 GCA_045593825.1 Lachnospiraceae bacterium | reverse complement strand
GTACATAAGTTTTATGCAATTAAGGACGAGAAGTCCATTAAGTCCGGTACAATTATTTCCACCTTGTTTGCCATTGTGGTTTCCGGCGGTTGCTATTTCCTTGGTGGTTTTGGGCGTTTGTTTGACACACCGGTGATTCATAATGCGGACGGCAGCGTGATTTACGACGCTATCGTGCCAAGCATGTTATCTACATTATCCGACATTTTGGTTGGTATTGTTATCGTGCTGGTTTTATCCGCATCCATGTCCACCTTATCTTCCCTGGTTATGACCTCCAGTTCCACATTGACACTGGATTTGATTAAGGATAACATCGTAAAGAATATGAGCGAGAAGAAACAGTTGCTTTACATGAGAGTACTTTTAGTGTTTTTCATCGTAATCAGTGTTGTGATTGCCCTTGACCCGCCAACCTTCATTGCACAACTCATGGGTATTTCCTGGGGTGCATTGGCCGGCGCGTTCCTGGCACCGTTTATGTACGGTCTGTACTGGAAGGGTGTTACCAAGGCTTCCGTTTGGGCAAGTTTTGCAGTGGGCGTAGGTCTTACCGTTGCAAATATGTTCTTTAAGTTCATTGCATCTCCAATCAATGCAGGTGCTATTGCAATGGTTGCAGGCATGATTGTAGTGCCGGTGGTAAGCCTTATCACACCGAAGATGGATAAGAAGAAAGTGGAAGATTGCTTCGCATGTCTGGAAGAGACCGTAGTGGTAAGAAAGAAGACATCGATAGAAGAGTAAATAGAAAACGCATATCTGCGTACAGAACGTTAGCGAGAGCGGTTCTGTAGCGGATATGCTTTTTTTTATATGAGCACTATCTTTTTTCGACAGATTGTGCTATAATTTTATAGAATGTTTATAAAATCTTTATAGAATGGAGTTGATATATGTATGGATCATGCATCCAGTTGGGATTTTACGTTGGCAAATTATGATGCGGTGTGGGCCTTTTTAGTACAGCTGGGTCTGTTACTGTTATTTTTGATGATGGGCAATATTTTGCGCCGTACCATACCGGTATTCCGGAAGTGCCTGATTCCTTCCGCACTTTTGGGAGGTACAGTTCTATTAATTGTGGATATTATTGCGAAGCAGTTCGGTTTTGTTTTAGTGGATAACCGGCTTATGCAGGTAATTACTTATCATTGTCTGGCCATTGGTTTTGCTGCCATGACACTGAAAACTGAAAAGAGCACCCATAAAACAAATAAAGCGCAAATCGTGGAATTTGGTGCCCTGCAGGGCGGTTCTTACATGTTGCAGGCTTTTGTAGGTCTTGGAATCACACTGGTACTGTTTCTTATCACCGGAAGCAGTGACAAAGTAGTTTCTTATATTTGCGGTTTACTTTTACCGTTGGCTTACGGTCAGGGGCCGGGTAATGCCCTGAGCTGGGACATTAACTTTACCAATACCCCGGCCGCACAGTTTGCCGGTAACGGAAGTTTTGGTTTGTCCCTTGCTTCAATCGGTTTCGTGGTTGCTTCAGTGTTTGGTGTATTATATATTAACATTCATAAGAAGCGCGGAAATCTTTTTGTACGTAGCGGAAATCCGGTAAATGAAGCTGAAATGAGATTAGAAGAAGAACGTTACGAAATTCCGGATAATGAATCCGTAGATAAGTTTACTTTGCAGGTAGGATTTGTGGCATTGGCGTATGCTCTTTCCTTTGGATTTATGTGCTTGCTGGGTGTCCTTTCTGACTTTACCAACAGCATTGCCTGGGGCTTTAACTTCCTGTGGGCATCCCTGGCAGCTATGCTGATTAAATTTGTGGTAAAGCATCTTCGCAAAAACAGCCTGATGCATCGCAGCTACATTAACAACTACCAGATGGACCGTATTTCCGGTTTTTCCTTTGACTTAATGATTGTAGCCGGCGTGGCAGCAATTGAAATTAACGACATTAAGAATTATATTCTTCCGATTGTAATTCTCAGTGTGGTAGGAGCAATCATCACATACATTTACATCCGTCAGGTGGCAAAGGAATGCTTCAAGGGATTTGAACATGAATTTTTCCTTATGAGCTATGGCACCATGACAGGTACCGCCTCCAACGGTATGATTTTAATGAAGGAAATTGACCCGGGACTGAAAACACCTACATCCAGCCTGTATATCCTTTCCAATTTCCCGGCCATGCTTATGATTGCACCGTTGTTGTTCCTGCTTGGATTTGCCAGTAAATCCTTAACAAATGCAATTATTGCATTTGCAATTTTCTTCCTATTGTGGTTTGCTTATACGGTATATTTATTCCGCAGAAGGATTTTCAAGAAGAGATATAAAGATAAGCCTGTAGATATTTGGAAGGAAGAATAAATAAAAACCCCATATCCGCTGCAGAACCGCTGACGTTCTGTACGCAGATATGGGGTTTTCTTGTGGCTTGCCGGGAAAAGCGTCCATGTAAAAATTGTCCCTGTACGAACCGTTAGCGTTAGCGGGTTCGCAAGGGACAATTTCTTACAATTTTATATTAGCAAATAAGGATGCCATGGTGTTATTAGCGGTCTTATCTTCAAATACATAGTTTTCCGGTGCAACTTCTTCTACTTCTTCGGAAACTTCGGCATCTTCTTCTACGGCCTTCATAGAGAGGCTTACCTTGCCGTCTTTTACGTCAGTGATTTTAACGGTAACGGTGTCGCCAACCTTAATTACTTCAGTTGGTGTTTTGATGCGCTTTGCACAAATTTGGGAAATGTGGAGTAAACCGGATAAGTCGTCGCCGATGGAAACAAAGGCACCATACGGCATAATCTGTTCCACGGTTCCGGTAACCACGGTGCCAACCACAAGGCGGGCGATACGGCTGTTGCGTTCCTGCTTTTCCTGTTCCATTAAAACGTCCTTTACGGAAAGGGTCAATTTCTGGTCTGCCTGATTTACGGTGATAACCACAGCCTGCACGGTTTGTCCGATAAAGGTGGTTGGGTCATCTACGTAGGTCAAGGCAAGTTTGGAAGCCGGAATGAATGCGCGGATGCCTTCCAGGTAGGTAATGGCACCGGCAGCAAATGCCTCGGCAATTTTTACGGTAACTACAGTGCCTGCCGCCTGCAGCTCTTTTAATTTATCCCAGGAGAGAACGTCGTCAGCCTTTTTCTTGGAGAGCATCAGGGAGCCCTCGCGGTTTTCGTGGGTAACCATGGCGGAGATGGTTTCGCCAATTTGTACGTCTGCCTTGATGGAAAAGCGCGGGTCGTTGCTAAGCTCTGCCAATGGGATGATGCCTTCGGCAAAATAGTTTAAATCCAAGGTGACTTCAGTGTCGGAAATGCCGATAACTGTTCCGGTTACCACGTCCCCTGGAAAAATCTTTTTAAAGGAACGGTTTAATTCCTGTTCAAAATCCTGCATGGTTAATTCTTCACTCATAAAATCTCTCCTTTTTATTGATTTTTATTGTTTTTTCCTTGTCAGAATAGTTCTTTTGTACATTGATTTTTCA
>JAZNXI010000018.1:0-7742 GCA_045593825.1 Lachnospiraceae bacterium | reverse complement strand
TTTGTACAGAGAAGAGGCTGCTATTTTGTATGCTGTGACATCCACCGCCTCATGGAGATTAACGAAATTTCCATGAAAGCCGGCGACCTTGCCCTCATTACCCAGCTGGAGCGCTTAAACGAAGCTGCCGGCGAGGAAGATGTGGTATTCCGTATCGGTGCCGACGAATTTGTGGTGCTGACAAACAGTAAGGAAGTAACTTATGCAGAAAGCATTGCGGAAAAGGTGCGGGCAAAGAACGGCCAGCCGTTTGTTTACGAAGGAAAAGAAATTCCGCTGATTTTATATGCGGGAGTAACCAAGCTTTCCGACGGTGTGGTGAGATATAATGAGATGTTCACTGAGCTGCAGAAGACTATTATGGAAAACAAATTTGATTAAAAATATAATGAAAAAGGGACCTGCGTTTGACAGGTCCCTTTATTTTTTAACTCTTTATTTCTTTTTCTTCTTAAAAATGTAGGCGAGTACACCTGCAATAGCACCGATTACCACGGCACCGCCGGCTGCCCAAGGAAGGGCAGAACCGTTCTTTCCGCCGGTAGAAACATCGGAGTTATCGTCTGCAGGGCTTTCCGTAGGCTCTGCAGGAGCTTCTGTCGGTTCTACCGGAGTTTCTGTTGCTATCGGAGCTTCCGTAGGAACCGGAGCCTCGGTTGGTTCCGGAGTAGGGGTTACCTTCAGTTCTTCCGGCAGGTAAATCTTGATGTAGCAAAGATTTAAGCACAGGGTTGCACTTGGGGAAGTGATTTCCAAATCCAGTTCGCCGTCTTTTACCTGAACCACTGCGGTAACTGCCTTGTTCATAGGAACGTTCTTTAATACCTGATGTCCTTCCAGAGAGACGATAGGATTCTTGGAGCAGTTCCATGGGTCGGTGAAGTAAAGCTCTACGGTGTAGGTGCCCATCGGAAGGGCAAACTTATAGTTTAAGTTTCTTGCGATGCCGTTCTCATACTGGTTCTTGGTGTAACGGTTGGTTGCGGTCTTCGGGCTGGCATCTGACAGGGAGGAGTTGGTTTCCAGTGCCCAGGTGTTGTCGGTAAACACGGTGTTGGTCATGCCCGGATTGCTTGCGGTACCGTTTTTCAGCGGAGAGGAAACGGTATCTACCAGACCCCATTTCTTTCCGGTAACCGGGTCAATGCCGTAAATCTGCTCGGTAACGCCGTTGTAAATACCAAAGAGATCGCCGTCGGAAAGGGTGGTTACATCATAGTCACCACAGTTAACAAAGTAGGCAAGGTCAGGGTCTACATTAGCGCGGTTTGATGCCGGCTGCTCAATGCGGAGCAGGTATCCGGTGTTTGTTTTATGGTCTTCACCGTATACAAGAAGTTCCAGAGTAAGGAAATTTGCCGTGGTCATATCTACGGCATAAGTTCCGCGGATGACGGAGTTATTCACGCGGATGTAACCGAATTCGTCCTCCGGTGTGGCAGTGAGCGTGAGGTTTTCCACATCCTCAGGAAGCACCAGCTTGTAGAAGGTGTTGTTTTGCTTCGTTAACTCACCTGCATCAACAGAAAGGGTTAAGCCGGTATTTTTGGTATAGGCTTTTGTCATATATGCGTAATTGCAGATTCTTGCAGAAGCTTCCTCGTTACCGCTCTTAAAGGTCAGGGTTACGGTGTAAGCGTCCTTTCCGGTGATTGGATGCTTTTTGCCGAGGGCAGTGGCGGTCTTTGCAAGCACGTCCTTAGTTACGGTCACGCGGATGGTATATTCTTCCTCGGTGCCTTTGTAAGCCAGGGTTTCGTTGTAGATAACTTCTTCGCCGGCTAAAATCTGCAGGGACTTGCCGTTATCTTCCTTTTTTAAGGTGAGCTCTAAGGCGTTGTCGCAGGTTGGGTCCACATACATGGTGTAGGTAAAAGCACCGCCTGCGTTGGCGAGACGGCTGGTGCCGTTGCCTGTTGCACCGGTGGAGCCGGTACCCAGTTCGGTCATGTTGTGGAGCTCGTCGTTTTCGTACTGGCCGTAGCCCGGCTGTACGGTATCAAGTAAAGCAGCCGCAAAACGGTTATCTTCTAATTCTCTGAGGTAGCGGCTTACGTTGAAAGCACCGGAGTTGCTTTCGAAGTTAAAGTAAATGCCGTAACGCTCTTTGTGCTGGCTGTAATGCGGAACGAAGGTGAGGTTGGCATCGGTATTTTCTAATGTCCATTCCAACTTTCCTTCGGTCTTTACCAGGTTTTCGTTGATGTTAGCCATAAAGTCGGCCACGGAACCGTTGATAACGGAAACAGTATCACTGCCGTTGCTGATGTATTCCTCTTCAATGAGCTTGGCAGCAGGAATAAGTACGCTGACACCGGTGTAGGTGGTACTCATGTCGGTGGTACCAAGCTTTGCGGAAAGCACGATAGGACCGTACTTGAAGGCAAATACGGAATCATTGTCCGGCAGGCCGTGTACGGTGATGTTCATCGGCAGGGTAAGAGAGATGGTATCGCCGTTGTGCAGGCCGCTTACAACAACGTAGTTTTCGGTCACTTCCACGGTGGCAGGAAGCTTACTGTCGTATGGGCAGAAAACCAAAGCAGAGGCTTCGCCGGCCAGCCAGTCCGGTAAACGGAACAGAATCTGTTCTGCCACGTCTGTGCTGCCGTCTAAAGTGTTTACGGTAACGGTTACCTTGTCACTTGCCGGAATATCTGCATTCATGGTAAGCTTTACATTCTTTGCTTCGTCGGTAAGCACAGAGCTTAAATACTGGCTGATAACAATGCCGTCTTCATTGGAGTAGTAAATGGCGTTGCCCAGCTTTGTAAAGTTTTCCATGCCGGAACCGGTACAGCACCAGAAACTTCCGGTGGCGGTGGTGTACACCTTAAAGTAACCGGTGGCCATCGGCTGGAAATATGTGGTCATACCGCTCTCCGGATTCTGGGAGGAGAGGATGGTATTGTAGAAGGTGTTCTCGTAGTAATTTAAGTACTTGGTGTCGCCGGTTGCCATGTAAAGAGCTTTGGCGAATTTTAACATGTTATAAGCGTTACAGGTTTCACAGTTACAGTTGGTACGCTCTGCATCTAAGATATAGTCGCTGCCGAAGTGTTCCCATTCGCTGTTGTCGCCGGTAACGTAGGAGTGACGTTCCAGTACCATATCAAAGAAAATTTGTGCATATTCCAAATAAGCGGACGCATCCACTACTTCGCCGTTCACTGTTTTGCCGTTTGTAGCCACGTAGCGGTTCAGGGCGCCGATAAACTTCGGAATGGTAGTGTTGGCATGGCGATTGGTTAAAACGTCCTTCCTGCCCGTTTTAACGGCTTCAAAGAGGGTGTCCTCATCGAAGGCATGGGCAGCAACGGCAAAAATATCTTCGCCGGTAGCCGCGTATAAATCGTACAGGCAGTCGTTCATGCCGCCGTACTCAATACTCAGTACGGTGCGGTGAGTGGAAGAAGACCAGGTCTGTGTACGGTTGTAAACCCAGGTACCGAGACCCTTTGCAACCTCCAGAGCGGTTTCATTGCCGGTGTATTTGTAAACATCAATGACACCCTGCAGGATTTTATGCATGGTGTACCACGGCACCCAGGCCTGGTCCATGATGTTGGTCAAGTTCTTTTCCACATTGTCAAACTGGAGCTCTACATTGTTTTTATTCTTGATGGTTGCACCGAAAATAAAGCCGGTGCCGAGAGCGTCCTGACAAATTTTTAATTCATCAATAACATAGGTTAAACGGCTGGCTAATTCGGAGTCTCTGGAATCCTCGGAAGGAAGGGTTGCCACAGCCTGGGCAACAGCGGTGAGATAGTGGCCCAGGCTGTGGCCGCCAATCAGCATGTTTTCCCAGCCTGCATAGCGGGCCTTGCCCTTCATATCAACGCTGGCGGTTTCGCGGAAGCCTGCCAGTAAGCGGTCCACATCCAAGGATAAAAGATATTCAATGTCTTTAGATTCTGCGTTGGTAAGGTAGGCATCGGTAACGTCTACCTGTTCTAAGTTGTAAGCTTCATAAGTAGTAAAATCAGTCATGGTTGTTTCTCCTTCTTTGTTTTCTTCTGCTGCAAATACACCTGTCAGAGGTGAGGTAAGCAGCTGCGCCGTTAAAACGGCTGCCATGGCAAGAGCGCCAACAGCGTGTGATTTTTTCTGCTTCATGTGTGTAAACCTCCCATATACTTTTTTTCATTGTTTTTTTGGTGGGAAAAAGTTGTTGAATAATTTAGCTGAATTAAGTATATCATAAGAGTATGCGTAAAAACGATACGAAAAGGTTGGTTTTGGTGTGATTTTGTCAGTTGAATTTTTCTGGAGTTTGGAGTATAGTTTAATATAGTTAAAAATTATATTCCAATAATCCAGATGAAAACGAGGTGCGACATGCATAAGGTACAATTAAACGATAGAACAAAAGAGAATAAGATAGCAGTATATTATATGGAAGATGCAACCAAACTGTATGATTTGTGGAAGAGCAATGAAGAAAATGAAGAGCGTATTGAGCGTATGAGATATGCCCTGCGCGGAGAAAAGACCGCAGATTTGGGACTTACTCATGAGGAGGCTCTGTTGCTTACGGAAGTGGAGCTTAAGGTGGGCGCAAAACAAGACTTTTCCATGGAGCGCAGCTGGCTGATTCTTCATAACACCAAGGGCTACGAGAGCAAGTATTATGTCGGCAATCTGCTGGCAAAAATCCGTTGGGCGGTTTGTGAAGGAAAGTTTTTAAAACTGGGTTCCTTTGTTGCCACCGGCATCTGTAAGGAAAACACCTATGCAGAGGGCGGTTTTGAACAGGTCACCTGCTGCGGAAATCCGGTGCTGAGTCACTACAGCAGTTCTATTGTTCCGTTGGTGTCCGACTTTGAGGATGATTTCTCCAGAGAAAAGATAACCATGCTGGGTTATAAGGTGCTGGCTGAATTTGCAAGCATGGAGGAAGTAAATGCGGATATTGCAAAGAAGCGCCTGACCGATGGAGAAGTAGAAGTATTGCTGCATGATATTCCGGGAGAACTGGGTTAAAAGAAGGTTGAAATAAAACATAAAAGAAAAGAGGAGCCGGATTTTGCACCGGCTCCTTCGTGTTTCTTTAGCTATTCTTCAAAATAATCAGTTCCACGGTATCTGCTACCTTTTCACAGCCGTCACAGCATTTTTCCAGACGGTCGTAAATGTTGGTCCATGCAAATACGGCAACCGGGTCTTTTTCTTCAGAATACAGGCGGCGGGTAGCGTCTACATAGAGACGGTCACCTTCTTCTTCCCAGCTGTTAACTTCTTTTATTTTTTCGATTAAGGAAGCAGACTTGCGGTAGTTAGGAAGCTCTACGGACATTTCCTTCAGGTCTGTGCAGCAGCGTGCAATGAGCTTCGCAAAATCCTTAACATCCGGACGTAATTCTTTAATATTGTACATATAAATTCTTAAAACAACATCTTCGATTAAATCGCATACTTCATCGATGGTGTGAGCCAGTTCCACGATATCCTCCCGTTCAATCGGAGGGAGGAATTCCTTTACCAGACGTTCCATCATTTCATGTTTTACGCCGTCTGCAGTGTGTTCAATTGTGTGCATCTGATCGAGAAGAGCTTTGCTGCCCTCAGCATCGAAATTTTCAAAAATATCCTGTAAAAGAGCTGCAGCATCGTTTGCATAGGAAATCCCCTTTGCAAATGCTTCGAAATAATAATTGTTATCTTTTTTTGCCATGATTACTTCTCCTTTCAACCTTTAAAACAACCACATAAACAATTTTGCCATAAGATATCCGATGATACCGCAGCCCGGGAAAGTAAGAACCCAGGTCAGTACCATTTCTTTTACCACACCCCAGTTAACGCTGGAAACGCGGCGTGCCGCACCTACACCCATAATAGCTACGGTTTTTGTATGGGTGGTGGAAACAGGAATTCCGGTTACGGAAGAAAGTAATAAACATCCTGCCCCTGCTAAATCCGCAGAAAATCCCTGATATTTTTCAAGTTTTACCATGTCCATGCCCACTGCCTTAATAATGCGGTAACCGCCAATGGAGGTACCAAGTGCCATAACCGCGCTGCAAAGAATCATGAGCCAGATAGGAATCTGAAAGTTGTTTACGTTTGCCTGACCGTTTGCTAAAAAGATGCCAAGCATGAACACGCCCATAAACTTTTGGCCGTCCTGGGCACCATGCATGAAGGCCATGGCAGCACCGCCGGCAATCTGGCCGCCCTTGAAAAAGGTCTGTGTTTTGCGGCGGTCCATGTTTTTACAAATCAGTTCCACTGCTTTTACGGTAATCCATCCGAAGGCAAAGCCCAGAACAGTGGAGAGTCCGAGTCCGTACACTACTTTGACCCATTCGCTTCCATTAATTCCGCCAAGACCTCCGTGGAGTGCAATGGCTGCACCGGAAATACCGGCGATTAAGGCGTGGCTTTCGCTGGTTGGAATTCCGAACCACCAGGCTGCGGTTGCCCAGGTTACAATGGCAAACAAGGCGGCACATAAGGCAACCAGTGCATCACCGGAATTGCCGCCGAAATCAACCATTTTATAGACGGTTGCGGCTACGCTGGCATTGACCATGGTCATTACCAGAACACCCAGGAAGTTAAAGACTGCCGCCATTAAAATAGCAGCTCTTGGGGATATGGATTTTGTAGATACACAGGTGGCAATTGCATTTGGTGCGTCAGTCCATCCGTTTACCAGGACTACGCCCAGAGTCAGTGCTACGGTAAGGGCCAGCACCGGACTGGATATCAATTGTGAAAGAAAATCAGTCAATGAAATTGTCATAAGTTCTCCTTTCGAAAAATAAAGAGTCAGGAGCGACTTCACTCCTGACTCTTTTGTATAAGTTTTTATGAAAGTATTAAATTTTATTCAGCGCTATCTTCTTTCTTTTCTTTCTTAGGAGCGCCTGCCTTGTTTAACAGGGAAATGCAGGCTACAATCAGAAGTGTTACAACGAAAATTGCAAGCCAGCCCTTTAATGCATAAGGAATAGTTGTTAAAAATAAATCGATATTCATAGTATTCTCCTTTCCTACATCAAGCCTAAACTTGCAAGAATTTCAGGTACGATCTTTAAGATTAAGCCGCCGGCAATAACGGAAGCAATCTGGCCGGATACGTTAACACCGATGGAGTGCATAAGAAGGAAGTTCTGGTTGTCTTCTTCTAAGCCCATCTTATGTACTACGCGGGCAGACATAGGGAACGCGGAAATACCGGCTGCACCAATCATTGGGTTAATCTTCTTCTTAGTAAAGAGATTTAAGAACTTAGCGAAGAACACACCGCCTACGGTATCAAATACGAAAGCAACGAGACCGAGTAACAGGATAAGGAGGGTTTCCTTCTTTAAGAACATATCTGCCTGCATCTTGGTAGCAACGGTGATGCCAAGGAAGATGGTAACTAAGTTAGCAAGAGCATTCTGAGCGGTTTCGGAAAGGGAGTTTAATACGCCACATTCGCGGATTAAGTTACCAAACATTAAGAAACCAATCAGGGCAACGGCACGTGGAGCCACGATACCGGTAATGATGGTAACTACGATAGGGAATAAAATCTTGGTTGCCTTGCTTACGTTAGCCGGCTTGTACTCCATACGGATACAACGTTCCTTCTTGGTGGTGCACAGCTTGATGATAGGTGGCTGTACAATTGGAACTAACGCCATGTAGGAGTAGGCGGCGACTAAAATAGCACCGGTATAGTTGGAGTTAAAATAGTTGGCAACGAAAATGGAAGTAGGGCCGTCTGCCGCACCGATAATAGCGAT
>JAZNXI010000017.1:0-2589 GCA_045593825.1 Lachnospiraceae bacterium | reverse complement strand
GTTATGCTGGTAACGGAGGACAAGAAGTTTTATTCCCACAAGGGAGTGGACCTGCTTGCCAATGTCCGAGCTTTTTACTATCTGGTGAAAAACAAGGGTGAAATCACCCAGGGCGGCAGCACCATTACCCAGCAGCTGGCCAGAAATATTTACCTTACCAACGAGGTTTCCTACGAGCGAAAGCTGGTGGAGGTGTTCCTTGCCTGGGAACTGGAGAAACTGTACTCCAAAAACGATATTTTAGAATTTTATTTTAATAACATATATTTTGGCAACGGATATTATGGCATCCAGGCGGCGTCCTACGGCTACTTTGGCCGCAGCGTCAAGGATTTGTCTTTATCGGAACTCATCTTTATCTGTGCCATTCCAAATAACCCGAGCCTCTACGACCCGCTGGTGCGCATGAACAAGACTATCGAGCGCCGGGACCGAATGCTCCGGCAGATGTTAGATGACGGAAAGATTACCAAGGCAGAGCACGATGCGGCGGTGGCGGAGGAAATTGTGCTGGGAAAAGCAAGCATAACCCGTCACAATTATGTGGAAACCTATGTATATTATTGTGCCATCCGTGCCCTTATGGAAAAAGAAGGCTTTATTTTCCGTACCGAGTTTACCGGTGACGTGGACAAGGCAGCCTACGAGGAGCGTTACAATACCGCCTATTCCTACTGGCAGCAGAAGCTTTTTACCGGAGGCTACCGCATTTATACCTCCATCGATTTGGACAAGCAGGCCTTGCTTCAGGAAGCAGTCAACGAGGGTACCGCATCCTTTACGGAGGTCAACGAAGAAGGCATTTACAAGCTGCAGGCATCTGCAGTCTGCATCGATAACGAAACCGGCCATGTGGTTGCCATTGTGGGCGGCAGGGAGCAGGAGTACGTGGGTTACACCTTAAACCGTGCCTACCAGAGCTTCCGCCAGCCGGGCAGCTCCATCAAGCCGCTAATTATTTATACGCCATGGTTCGAGCGGGGCCTTGTTCCTGACACCATGGTGCTGGATGCAAAATTTGAGGGCGGACCAAAGAACTCCGGCTCCTATCTTGGGGAAATCACGGCCCGTGCCGCTGTGGAACAGTCCAAAAATACGGTGGCCTGGAAGCTGTTTACGGAGCTTACCCCGGAAACCGGCCTGGATTATTTAAAGCGCATGAAATTCCGTCGCATTGTGGATACCGATTATGTTCCGGCGGCATCCCTCGGCGGCCTGACCTATGGTGCCAGTGCCCTGGAAATGACAAGCGCCTATGCGGCCCTGGAAAACGACGGTATCTTCCGAAGTCCTACCTGTATCCTCCGCATTACCGACATCGACGGCCGTGAAGTGGTGGGTGACACCGCAAAGAAAACAAGAATTTACGACCAGAATGCGGCCCGCATGATGACGGATGTCTTAAAGGGTGTTATGACCGTGGGCACCGCCCGCAAGAACAATCTGGAGAATGCCATTGCCGCCGGAAAAACCGGCACCGCCGACGACCGCAAAGACGGCTGGTTTGTGGGTTACACCACCTACTATACCACCGGCGTCTGGGTAGGCTGCGACCTGCCAAAGGAAATCGAGGATTTATCCGGCAGCACCTATCCGCTCTCCATCTGGAAGACCTTTATGGACACGATTCACGAGGGCCTGCCGAAGCAGGACTTCGAGCCATACACTTATGTTGAAGGCACCTACGTTGCGCCGGATATTACACCTGCGCTTCCGACCCCAACTCCTGCAGAAGGCGAAGAATTGCCTGGCGAGGAAATTCCGGAGGCCAAGGTTACCCCTGCGCCGGGCGAGGAGTCTACATCTATACCTGGGGATGGCAGCTCCGCGGATGACTTCCGCGTAACCCCGCCGCCGGACATTTCCTGGGGCGATGACTACGACCCAACGGAAGATCCTGAGTAAAATTTGGATTTTGTTAAAAGCGCAGCATCGAAAGCTTCTTCTTTGCTGTGCTTTTTGTGTTGGTGGGTATATAGAGGAAAACTTGTTTCTAATACCCAACAGAAGACAAAATATGCCAGAAGCAAGTCAAAACAAGCCAAATACAGGCCCCAAAACAGGCCCCAAAGTCTGAAACAAGCAAAAAAAGGCTGTCCCAAAGGACAGCCTTGAAAATTTCTTGAAATATGTTAGCTATTATATCTTCTCGTGGTTATTGTACTTTTCAATACAGGAACGGATTCTGTCAGACGGATTTAACAGGTTGCTGATGGAACCGTCGTGGTTTAAAGTATCGATGAGAAGTGCAATGTACTTGCTCATGTCTGCGCTTACATAGTAAGGTCTGGATAATAATTCTTCGGACTGGTAAATCAAGTTTGTGGTGATTACCTTGTCGATGAGACCTTCTTCATATGCGGCATCAAACTTTGCAAAACCGTTGGTGAATAAACCAAAGGTGGAGCAGATGAAAATTCTCTTTGCCTTGCGCTTCTTTAATTCCTTTGCGGTATCCAGCATGCTTTCACCGGAAGAAATCATATCGTCGATGATGATAACGTCCTTGCCTTCTACGTCGCTGCCGAGGAACTCGTGGGCAACGATTGGGTTACGGCCGTTTACGATGGTGGTGTAGTCACGTCTCTT
>JAZNXI010000016.1:0-2468 GCA_045593825.1 Lachnospiraceae bacterium | reverse complement strand
TCCTTTGCACCACAATAACCCATACCGGAACGAAGTCCACCAAGTAACTGGAATACAGTATCTTCTACCAGACCCTTGTATGCTACACGGCCTTCTACACCTTCCGGAACAAGCTTCTTGGCATCTGCCTGGAAGTATCTGTCCTTACTGCCGTTTTCCATAGCAGCGATAGAGCCCATGCCACGGTAAACCTTATACTTTCTACCCTGGAACAGTTCGAAGGTTCCCGGACTTTCGTCACAACCTGCGAACAGGCTACCCATCATACATACGTTAGCACCGGCTGCAATTGCCTTTGTAATATCGCCGGAGAACTTGATACCACCGTCTGCGATGATTGGAACATTGTACTTCTTAGCTGCGGAGTAAGCATCCATGATTGCTGTAATCTGAGGAACACCGATACCTGCAACTACACGTGTTGTACAAATGGAACCAGGTCCAATACCAACCTTAACGCAGTTTGCACCGGCCTTGATTAAGTCTTCGGTTGCTTCTGCGGTTGCTACGTTACCTGCAATAATCTGTAATTCTGGGAATGCATCATGCACCATCTTTACGCAGCGGATAACATTTGCGGAATGACCATGTGCGGAGTCAATAACAATGGCATCTACCTTTGCAGCTACCAGTGCCTCTACTCTGTCTAAGATGTTTGCGGTAACGCCAACACCTGCTGCACAAAGAAGTCTGCCCTGTGCATCCTTTGCGGAAAGTGGGTACTTAATCTGCTTTTCAATATCCTTAATAGTGATGAGACCCTTTAAGTTGCCTGCATCATCAACGATAGGAAGCTTTTCTTTTCTTGCCTTTGCAAGAATCTTCTTTGCATCTTCTAATGTTACGCCTTCCTTAGCTGTTACCAGATTTTCGGAAGTCATGCAATCAGAAATTCTCTGGGAGAAATCTGTTTCGAATTTTAAATCACGGTTTGTGATAATACCAACTAACTTTTTGCCTTCTGTAACAGGAACACCGGAAATACGGAACTTTGCCATAAGCTCGTCCGCATCCTTTAATGTATGGTTTGGACTTAAAGAAAATGGATCGGTAATAACGCCGTTTTCGGAACGTTTTACCTTGTCTACCTCGTCTGCCTGTGCTTCAATGGACATATTCTTGTGGATAACACCGATACCACCCTGTCTTGCCATAGCAATTGCCATGCGGTGCTCGGTTACAGTGTCCATACCCGCACTCATAAGCGGAATGTTAAGCTGAATGTTCTGTGTAAGATGTGTTCTTAAGTCTACCTGATTTGGGATTACCTCGGAATAGGACGGTACGAGTAACACGTCATCAAAGGTAATGCCTTCGCCAATAATAGTTCCCATTACTTACTCCTCTCTTTTGCCAGTGGTTAATAGTTGAATTTAAAAAAATATTTTTAAAAGTATACTTTTTTTTCAGAAAAATGTCAATACTATGTTTTTATTTTTTAATTTAGTACTCCATAATTTTGCGAGGTGCCTTCTGCTTCATTGCTGCCAGCATCTTCTCATTTGGCTCAAAATAAATCATGGTCTGCTGCTCACCACCGGTAACCACCATGCCGTACACCTTTGCATTTTCATCCAGACTGGAGAAGTCCTTTACTACCACGCCGTTATGACGGTAACCATCCAGTGCATGGGAGTTCTTTGGTGCAATTACCACCAGCTTGTCAAAATCCACACGCATCATGGTTTTTCTCTTTGCGCCGCCGCTGATTTTATCAAAATCAACCTGACCGTCACAGAACACATATTCATATTCCGTTGCCAGCTTTGGCAGGAAGTAATATCCTACTGCAAGGAAAATAAGACCAAGAATAATTAAAATCATTTTAAATGTAAAAAAGCCCAGTGCAAAGCAGGCAATCATGCCGCCAATCAGAAAAAACTTAATAAAATTGTCCTTTGCTGTTACTTTTTTCTTTGCACGCGCTTCTGCGTATAAACCGTCCATTGATGAATCCTCCGATTAATAAAAAATTTCTTATCTTACAGTATATAAGATATCTTTTCTTTTTTCAATCGGATGTTTGTAAATTTTTCAAAAATTTCACAGTTAGAAACCTCCCGCCGGAGAATCTTTTTCGTTTTTCTTCTCCGGCTCAGCCAC
The DNA here is from genome assembly GCA_045593825.1 of Lachnospiraceae bacterium. Taxonomy (GTDB): domain Bacteria; phylum Bacillota; class Clostridia; order Lachnospirales; family Lachnospiraceae; genus SIG299. Next base: position 365 of record JAZNXI010000016.1, on the reverse strand, counting down.
TTTTCACGGGTGCTTACCGGGCTATTTTGTTTGGTGAGAGCAAATGTCTGCTTAGTGGCATATGTCAAAAACTCGTCGGTCGGTGGGCTGTATGGAAAAATGGGTTTAGTTCTTTTGTTTTGGGAGGTTTCAAAACATCCGGTGGATGTACTTCTAAGAAGAGGCCAAGGGTTCTGTCGGACACACAAGGTGTCCACAGTCCCCCTTAGCCTCTTCTTAAAAGCGCTTCCGCGCTTTTTGAAACCATCCAAAATCCATCCTCCATTCCCTACACCTCCCGACTCAAACAGTTTGCCCATATACCACCCGCATCCATTTCATCAAACAATAACAACCCGGAGCCTGCCGGAAAAGTGCTGAACGCC
>JAZNXI010000015.1:0-2783 GCA_045593825.1 Lachnospiraceae bacterium | reverse complement strand
TTCATGTTCATACGGAAGCAACCGTCACCTGCAATATTTACAACGGTCTTTTCAGGGCAACCTACCTTAGCACCGATACATGCGCCAAGACCGTAACCCATAGTACCAAGACCACCGGAGGTGATGAAGGTTCTTGGGGTTGTGTACTTATAGTACTGGGCAGCCCACATCTGATGCTGGCCAACTTCGGTTGTTACCACTGCATCACCCTTTGTAACCTTGTACAAGGTTTCCATAATGTATGGACCGGTTAACTTGCTTTCGTCATACTTTGGAGGGAATTTTGCCTTCATGTCAGCAATGGTTTCCATCCATTCCTTATGCTCGGTCTTGTTAATCATCGGATTTAATCTGGTTAATACTTCCTTAACGTCACCAATAACTGCTTTGTAAATAGCAACATTCTTATTGATTTCCGCAGGGTCGATATCAATATGTACAATCTTTGCCTTTGGAGCAAACTTCTTTGCATTACCGGCTACACGGTCACTGAAACGAGCACCGATGGCGATGAGAAGGTCACACTGGGTAACTGCTAAATTGGAAGTCTTTGTTCCGTGCATACCAAGCATACCGGTGTAGTGCTCATCGGTACCATCCATAGCGCCTTTACCCATTAAAGAGTCGCAGATTGGAGCATCCAGCTTTTCTACTAATTCCTTTACTTCTGCAGCAGCTTCGGAAATAACCGCACCACCACCAACGAAAATCATCGGCTTCTTTGCCTTATTAATGAGTTCAGCTGCTTCCTTTAAGGCACACTCACAAATTGTATCGGAAACACGGGCAACTTCTACCGGAACCATTGGTTCATATTCGGTTTCGGTTGCGGTTACATTCTTTGTAATATCTACTAATACAGGACCAGGTCTGCCACTCTTTGCAATCTTGAACGCACGGCGGATGGTGTCTGCCAACTGGGTTACATCCTTAACGATGAAATTGTGTTTGGTAATCGGCATGGTTACACCAGCAATATCAATTTCCTGGAAGGAATCCTTACCAAGCAAAGAAACACCAACGTTACCTGTAATAGCCACCATAGGAACCGAGTCCATATAAGCGGTAGCAATACCTGTTACTAAGTTTGTAGCACCCGGACCACTGGTTGCCAAACATACACCAACCTTACCGGTTGCTCTCGCATAACCGTCTGCCGCGTGGGCTGCCCCCTGCTCATGGGAAGTAAGTACATGTCTGATTTCATCGGAGTGTTTATATAATGCATCGTAGATGTTTAAAACAGCACCACCCGGATAACCGAAGATGGTATCTACTCCCTGCTCTTTTAAGCATTCTACTAAAATTTCAGAACCGTTTAATAACATATGATGTCAATCCTTTCTACTTGTCTCTTCTATTTAATTTCGAGGATGGCACCTCTGTTGCCTGAGGTAACCATGGAAGCGTATCTTGCCAGATAGCCTGTTGTTACCTTTGGTTCACGAGGCTTCCACTCTTTTCTTCTTGCTTCCATTTCTTCGTCGCTGATTAACACATCCAGTGTGTTTGCGTCAATATCAATTTTAATGATGTCGCCTTCTTTAACAAGAGCGATTGGACCGCCCACTGCTGCTTCCGGAGAAACGTGTCCGATGGAAGCACCGCGGGATGCGCCGGAGAAACGTCCGTCGGTAATAAGTGCTACGGAAGAGCCAAGACCCATACCTGCAATGGCGGAGGTTGGATTTAACATTTCTCTCATACCAGGGCCGCCCTTCGGACCTTCGTAACGGATAACCACAACGTCGCCGGCAACAATCTTGCCGCCCTTGATGGCTGCAATCGCATCTTCTTCGCAGTCAAAGACTCTTGCAGGACCTTCATGCTGCATCATCTCAGGAACTACTGCGGAACGCTTAACTACGCCGGAATCAGGAGCCAGGTTCCCCTTTAAGATAGCGATACCGCCGGTCTGGCTGTAAGGATTCTCGATTGGACGGATAACCTCAGGATTTGTATTATATACATTCTTAATATTCTCGCCTACAGTCTTACCGGTAACTGTCATCAGGTCGAGATTTAAAAGATTCTTCTTGCTGAGCTCATTCATAACAGCGTAAACGCCGCCGGCTTCGTTCAGCTCTTCGATGTAGCTGTGGCCTGCCGGAGCCAGGTGGCAAAGGTTTGGTGTCTTTGCACTGATTTCGTTTGCAATGTCAAGATTTAAGTCGATGCCAACCTCATGGGCAATTGCCGGAAGGTGAAGCATGCTGTTGGTGGAGCATCCAAGTGCCATATCTACAGTAAGTGCGTTCATAAATGCAGCTTCTGTCATAATGTCTCTTGGACGGATATTCTTTTCATATAATTCCATAACCTTCATGCCGGCATGCTTTGCAAGGATGATACGGTCAGAGTACACTGCCGGAATGGTACCGTTACCCTGTAAGCCCATGCCGAGAGCTTCGGTTAAGCAGTTCATGGAGTTTGCGGTGTACATACCGGAGCAGGAACCGCAGGTTGGACACGCCTTACACTCAAACTCTTCCAGTTCTTCGTCGGACATGGTTCCCGCACTGTGGGCACCTACTGCCTCAAACATGGAAGAAAGGCTGGTCTTGCTGCCATGCATCTTACCTGCAAGCATTGGGCCGCCGCTGACAAATACGGTAGGAACGTTTAATCTTGCCGCTGCCATAAGTAAACCCGGCACGTTCTTATCACAGTTTGGCACCATAACAAGAGCGTCAAACTGATGAGCCATTGCCATACACTCGGTGGAGTCTGCAATTAAGTCTCTGGTTACTAAGGAATACTTCATACCAATGTGACCCATGGCA
>JAZNXI010000014.1:0-17300 GCA_045593825.1 Lachnospiraceae bacterium | reverse complement strand
TCTTGCAGATTCATTAAAAGAATTGAATATATTAGAAAAGCGTCTTTGCATTGTTACAGATTCCAATGTTGAGTCTCTTTATGGCGAAGAATTGCAGCGTATTTTAGAACAGGCCGGAAGCAACCAGGTGTACCGTTTTGTATTTCCTGCAGGAGAAGAACACAAAACCCTGGACGTTATAACTGATTTATATGAGTTTTTAATCCAGCATCACTTTGACCGTTCCGATGCCCTTATTGCCCTTGGTGGCGGTGTCACCGGCGATATGACAGGCTATGCGGCAGCCACTTACTTGCGGGGAATCCGTTTTATTCAGGTACCAACCACATTACTTTCTATGGTAGACTCCAGTATCGGAGGAAAAACAGGAGTGGATTTCCGTGGCTATAAAAACATGGTAGGCGCATTTTATATGCCTTCCCTGGTATATGTTAATATTTCCGCACTGCAGACTCTTGATTCACGTCAGCAGTCTGCCGGCATGGGTGAAATAATCAAGCACAGCTTAATCCGTGATGTCAATTATTATCATCAATTGGAAAATAATGCTGATCATATAAAAAAATTGGATACCGATGCGGTTACAGAGATGATTTATCGCAGTCAGGAAATAAAAAAACAGGTGGTAGAAAATGACCCTAAAGAAAAAGGGGAACGTGCCCATCTGAATTTTGGACATACTATTGGTCATGCTATTGAAAAAGCATTAAATTTTTCCCTGCTTCACGGGGAATGCGTGGCACTTGGCATGGTTGCTGCGGCGCATATTTCCGTTTTAAGAGGCAATTTAACCAAAGCTAACCTTCATGCCATGGAAGAGTTAATTGCTGTTTATGGGCTTCCTGTGCGTTTTAAAGGCCTAAACAACAGTGAAATCATTGAAAATTGTTTCCATGACAAGAAAAAAGAAGGAAATGCCATCCGTTTTGTTTTACTTCATGCCATCGGAAGTTGTTATACAACTACGGATGTAACAAAAGAAGAAATGAATGCTTCCATTGAATATTTGAAAGGAGAGTAACGTTAATGAAACGTTTTCCATATATTTTTCATGTACTGGTATGTCTGATTTTGGTTGTTATTGACCAGGTTACCAAAATGTTTGCCAGAACCACCATAAAAAAGGCACCTATTGTTCTTTGGGACGGTGTATTCGAATTATATTATCATGAAAACAGAGGCTCCATTTGGGGAATTTTACAAGGAAAAGTGGATATTCTTCTTATTTTTTCCATTCTTTTATTTGCACTTATGATTTATGTATATATCAGAATGCCTAAAACAAAAGTTTATCTGCCGTTATTCTGGGTACTGGTAGTTATGATGGCCGGTGCAATCGGCAATACCATTGATCGTCTGTTTTTTGGTTTTGTAACCGACTTTTTATATTTTAAGTTGATTAATTTCCCAATATTTAATGTTGCTGACTGTTATATTACGGTATGTGCATTTTTAACTATTATTTTAGTATTCACCGTTTATAAAGACGATGAGTTTACTTTTTTATCATTCAAGCGAAAGGATACAATTCATGCAGCAGATGGCGAATCTGATGAAAATTGAAATAGAAGAAGATTACGATGATATTCGTATCGATAAAGTTCTTGCGGCTTATCTGACAGAACTATCCAGAACTTATATCCAAAAGCTTATCGAAGGCGGTAATGTTACCTTGGCAGGCAAAAACTTAAAGGCAAATTTTAAAGTTTCTACAGGCCAGGAAATAGAAGTGCTTCTGCCGGAACCGGAATCCTTAAAAATAGAGCCGGAAAACATTCCTTTGGATATTTTATATGAAGATTCGGATGTTATTGTGGTTAATAAACCTAAAAACATGGTGGTACATCCTGCAGCAGGGCATTATTCCGGGACATTGGTTAATGCACTGCTTTATCATTGTAAGGACAGTCTTTCCGGTATAAACGGTATTATGCGTCCCGGAATTGTCCACCGTATCGATAAAGATACCACCGGCGCTTTGGTTGTATGTAAAAACGACACAGCACATCAGTGTTTGGCTGAGCAGTTGAAAGAACACTCCATTACAAGAAAATACGAAGCAATTGTATATAATACATTTAAAGAAACAGAAGGACGAGTGGAAGGTCCTATTGGCAGACACCCTTCAGAACGCACCAAAATGGCCATAAACCACAAAAACGGTAAAGAGGCTATTACTAATTACCGTGTATTGGAAAACCTCGGAAATGGCTATGCTCACGTAGAATGCCGGTTAGAAACCGGACGTACCCATCAGATCAGGGTCCATATGTCCAGTATTCATCATCCGCTGGTTGGAGATACCATATATGGTCCTGCAAAAGATTCCTTTGGTCTGGAAGGTCAGTCTCTCCATGCAAGAGTTCTTGGCTTTGTTCATCCAACCACCAAAGAATATATGGAATTTGAAGCTCCTGTTCCGGAATACTTTACAAAATTACTGCAAAAACTCAGACGATAATATCCTTACGGAAGGAATTTAGCATGAAACGTAACTTGATTAACACATTACAAGCCTGGATGGAAAAAGAAAGTCGCAAGCCTTTTTATATGACCGGTATAAAGGGAGTTGGTAAAACATATTTGGCCTGTGAATTTGCCAAATCTTTTTTTGATTCCTATTTATACCTTAGCTTTGAGCATAATAAAGAATTGGCTGCCCGGTTTGAAAACCTTTCGGAAGAAGATATTTTACCTTCCCTGGCAGAATATTTTGAACTTCCGGAAGAAACATTATTTCATATTCCGTTTGTTTTTGATGAGGTATATCATTGTCCCGGTTTTGTAGAAAAGCTTCTTCATTTTACAGAAGATAATCATCAATTGTTTTGGATATTTTTATCCAGCTATGATGTATTAACAGATGAAAGTAAAAAGAAGATGAGTTGTCATACCTTATTTCCGCTGCAGTTTGACGAATTTTTAACCGCAATCGGAAAAGACTGGTACGTAGAAGTTATTACCGCTCATTACAAAAACCGTAAAAAATTACCTGATATCGTCCATTATGAATTATTATCTACTTTTGACGAGTATTTATGGATTGGCGGTATGCCGGATGTAATGAATGAATATCTGGATATGGAATCCACGGTAAATGTTACAGAACGGCAACATATTCAAAAGCAGATGTTGCTTTATGGTATGGAACAGAACGCCGGAGAGAAGACCAATTATAAATGTGTTCAGGTATATTCTACCATAGACGAACAGTTAAACAAACAAAATCAAAAGTTCCAGTTTAATCTGATCAGAAAAGGAATTACTTATCAAATGTATAAGGATTCTATCGACTTTTTGGTGCGTCATAATATGCTTTACCGTTTGGATTGTTTAGGAAAAGAAGAGCAGCAGTTTAAGCTTTTTTATCCGGACTTTTCATTAAATGTTTCCGCAAGAAATAACGAGCTTACTTCTGTAGAACGCCACGTTCGATTACAGAATTATGTCTTACAGACTTTCCTTGAAAAGAAGTTCGACTGTAAGTTTTGGGAGGCAAAGAGCCAGGCTACTGTTGACTTCGTTCTACAGAATGAAGATGATCAAACTTTTACTCCGATAGAAATTAAATTTGAAGGAAAAAGCAAAACAAAGAGTATGCTTTCGTTTGCTAATCAATTTCCGGTAAGGAATATTGTACGAATTTCAGGTTCTAATTTTGTAGAAAACGACGAAAATATAAATTTACCGGTATATTCTGTATTTTGTTTTGAAAATGAAGTTGACAAATAACATTCTAGTGTGGTAGTATGTTGTTACAATAGCTATCTACAAATGTAGATGATTTATTATGAGGTGTTTACTATGGGAGAAGATATTCGTTTACATGAGGGTGAATTGAATATAATGGAGTTGCTTTGGTCTAATAAGGTTTTAGCAGCAAAGGATATTGCAAAAATCATTAAGGAATATATTGGTTGGGAAAAAAATACTACATATACTGTAATCAATCGTTTGATTGCAAAAGGTGCTATTGATAGAGAAGAACCGGGGTTCTTCTGTCGTGCAACAATTTCTAAAAAAGCAATTCAACAGATTGAAACCGATGCATTATTGGACAAGGTATTTAATGGTTCTTTAGGAAACTTTCTTACAGAATATTTAAAGAATCAGCAGTTAAAGCCGGCTGAATTGTTAGAACTTGAAAAAATATTAGTTGAGCAGAAAAGAAGATAAATATAACCTATAATATATGGTCCTTATACAAATGGTGAAGCTATCTGCAGGAGAAGTCCTGTAAATAGCTTCACTTTTTGTTTTTTATTTTTTTTCACGAAGAATAACAACATCTTTCGCACTGCGTCGACGTTCTTCTTCCAAGGCAGCGTAGTGTTTTTTTGTTGTATTTACATCTTTATGACCAAGAATATCAGCAACCAGATAAATATCACCGGTCTCTTTATATAATTGGGTTCCGTAAGTGCTGCGAAGTTTATGAGGTGTTATTTTTTTTGTAGCAACCGAAGAAGTAGCATATTTTTTTACTAAAACCTCTACATTTCGGACACTGATACGCTGCATACGATTAGAGAGAAAAAGCGCATTCTCATGACCATCTACAGGAACCATTTTCTTTCGTTCTTCCATATAATCCAATAAAGCAGAACGAACTTCTTCGCCAAAATATACAAAGGATTCATAACCGCCCTTACGGATAATATTGATACGCTCATTGTTAAAATCCACATCGTTTATGTTTAATCCAACACATTCCGAAACACGGATGCCGGTGCCTAAAAGAAGAGTAGTAAGTGCTAAATCCCTTATTTTTGTCTTTTTATGAAATGCCATCTGGTGTTTGGTCAATTTATTTCCGCTTTCTACAGTATCTAAGAAATCAACCACCTCATTTTCATCCATTCGAATAATATTTTTTTCATGAAGCTTTGGCACACGAACCTGAAGGGTTGGATTAGTATTAATGATCTGGTGGGTATGAAAATAGTTAAAAAAGGAGCGGAGCGCAGATAATTTACGCTTAATACCAGCCTCTGAGTTAGTAATTTCTTTACCATCCGGACCAATATAGTATTTTAAATATTCCAAATATTCTTCAATATCCACAGCCTGAAGCTTAGTAATTAAATCAAAATCCAGTTCACGAAGAGATTTATCTTTGTATAAAGGATTGGAATTACGTATAAATTCAAAGAAAACCTTTAAATCAATAGCATAAGCAATTCTGGTTCTGGATGCAGTTTGTGGCTCAATTCCTCTAAAAAATGTTGTTACATAAGGAGGAAGTTCTTTTTCCAGTTCCCGCAGCTTTTTAATATTTTCAATGTTTTTTTCTTCGTAATAGGAGCGTTCTTTCATTATTTTTTACCTCATTTTTGCGAAAAACCATATTATATGTTAAGTTTATCGCAAAAACCCAAAAAAATCAATGCTCATTGTATAATAGAAAACAAGAAAGGACATGCTATCTGTGTTATAAAAATTTAAAATGTAAAGGAGATTTCATCATGAAAAATGAAAGCATTAAATGCACCATCAAAACCTGTGCACATCATGCAAAGGATGAAAATTACTGCAGCCTTGAGCATATTCTTGTAGGTACACACGAAGCAAACCCTACAGAAAAGGCTTGCACAGACTGTGAATCCTTTGAGCTTAGCAAGGGTTGCTGCAGATAAAAATAAATAAAAAGAAAAAGGACGGATTTTTATGACAAAACATAAAGGTCCGTCCTTTTAAATTCCAATAAAACAGGGAGGGAAGATGGCGTTAAACATAATTTTAGCGAAAACAATTATTGCGCTAAACACAAGTTTAACGAAATAAGATGCGTATAAATAAGGTTTATCGTAAATAAATCGGATAAATCATCTGCCTGTCGGATATGCGCTAAAAATCTCAATAATGGATTCATATATTGCATTGGCTGCTTTTTGCTGATATATTTTATCGGTAAGTTTATTTCTTTCTTCTTTATTTGAGATAAATCCGAGTTCAATTAAAACAGCCGGTACAGAGTTATAACGTACCACGTAATAATCATTATTGATAACGCCACGTGATTTTGTATCCATTGCAACATATAAATTATTCTGCAATACTTTTGCTAACTTGTTACTGGTTAATCCATGTGCTGAAACGTTTTTATTTTCTTTGGAATAATAAACCTCAGTTCCGCGTGCAGTTTCTAATACGCTGGCATTCATATGTAAACTAACAAATAAATCCGCTTCAACAGTCTTAACAAATCCGGTACGTTCCTGAAGTGATAAAAATACATCTTTGGTTCTTGTATAATATACTTTAATATCAGAATTAGCAAACAATTCTTCTGTAAACTTTATTATACTTAATGTTATATTTTTTTCATAAATATTTTCACGGACCGCTCCGGGATCTTTGCCACCATGTCCGGCATCTAAGACAATTATTTTGTTGTAAATCTCGGATGGCTTTGCCATATACACTGCAAAATAATCATCAGTAAAAGATGTATCAAAACCATATATTTGATCTGTTTTGCATGTAATGATTGTTAAATTATTGTCAATGTCATAATTGTAATTTATTTCTGTAATAAAATCATATGGATTAATCGGTGTATTTTTATCAAAATATCCGGTTAAATTTCCTGGTAAAAGAATTTGTATGTTTTTGTCATGATAATTATCCTTCGTTTGAATCAGCTTCGAATTAAAGTCTTCCGGCAAAGGAATAATTAACTGATTTTCCGGATAAACCACTTCAGGGTTGGTAACAGTAATTTCCGGAGGCTGTTCCTCATAGATTAATAAATCTTCCATAGATAATTCAGAGGATGTAAAATAAACCTTAAGACACTCTTCTGTTTCTTCAAATATCCACTCATCTTCTATTGGAACCATAATAAATAATTTTGCTGTAGTATTAATTGTGGTTAAAAGAACATAGTTTAAATGTGGTGTTTCAAAATCTGCAAAAAACTTGGTATCCATATCCGATGTTACAGAATCTATTTCAAATACCAGAACACGGTTATCCAGGAAGTCATTTACATCATCTCTTTTAATTCCATATAGCTCTAAAACATCAGCGTTTTCTACAGAATATCCTTTTATTTTAGAAAGATTTACGCTTTGGTTTAAATCTGCATTGTCCTCAAAAGACCATTCAAAATATGTAGTAATTGGTTTAGGGGCCACCGGAACTAAATTAACTTTAAAATATTGCTGCAAATTTGGATGAAGTTCCGGAATACCGGTATAGTTTGTTGAATCAAACTGATATGTACAGGCTTCCTTAGCAAATTCCATGGCAAAACCAAGAATATTTGTTGTAAACTCTATCGGAACATATGTAATTTCTTCGTCAGTGCCATACTGTGAAACCATAATTGGTTCTGCATCCATAATAAACGGAACATTATTAACTGTAACAGCACAAGAACCAACCTGGGTTTGCAAGGTAATATTTCCTTTTGTTACAGTTATTTTTTTAGTTTCATTATATCGACATCCCAGTGATTCAAAGAAAGCCTTTGCAGGCGCATATACTGTACCTTTATACGAAATAACCGGCATATCTAAAGCAACCGGTTCATCTTTATAGGAAACTGAATAAAATGTATCACTATAAAGAACTGTTTTATTATTTACTAATAATCTAAGTGTTTTTGTAAGCTTTACTTCGCTGGTAACGCTGTTCCAGACATAATTATATCCAAATGTTTCTGCCACAAAGCGGGTTGGAACATAATATTTTATTGTACCGTCTTTGAACTCCAGTTTTACAGGAGCAACACTCATTTTTTGAGATTTGCCGTTGAGTTTAATGGTTTTAGAACCAATGGTAAGTATCAGTTCGGTTGTACCGTCGGTAAGGGTGATTTTTTTGTCAGATAAGCTTGCAGAAAGCCCCAGTTCATTAACAAATAATTCTTCGTAATCTGCCAATGCAGTTCCGCTTAAAATGATACCGGGATAAGATAAATTAATTTTTTTATTATTAATTGTATAGGAAACGAGCTTGCCGGAATATTTAACATTAGATTTTGTATTATGATTGTAAAAACTGAAATCGGAAGCAAATACTTTATCTGTACCCTGGAATTCAGAGAAAAAGATTACGATTATTAATAATATCTTACATATTTTATTGAACCAATTTTTCATATTCATGTAGTTTACCTTCTCATTTGCACAAAAAATTCATTTTATATATTAAAAATATATTAAAAACATGTTATAATTGTGTCAACTAATAAATTTTCTTAAGAAAGTGAACATTTTTATGAAATTACAAAGATTAATGAGTCTTACCAGAAAAGCTGTAGATGATTATAATATGATCGAAGAAGGCGATAAAATTGCGGTTGGAATTTCCGGAGGCAAAGATAGTCTTGCACTGCTCTACTCATTGGCCGGATTACGCCGTTTTTATCCTAAAAAATTTACTTTAGAAGCAATTACCATAGACTTAGGCTTTCCCGGATTTGATTTATCCAACATATCTGCTCTTTGCAAAAAATTGGATGTACCATATACAATTGTAAAAACTGATATCGGAGAAGTAATCTTTAACACCAGGGAAGAAACTAACCCGTGTTCCTTATGCGCTAAAATGAGAAAAGGAGCATTTAACGAAGAGGCAAAACGGTTAGGCTGCAATAAATCTGCTTATGCACATCACAGGGATGACGTAATTGAAACTATGTTAATGTCACTCATTTACGAAGGACGGTTTTATACTTTTGCACCGGTCACTTATTTGGATCGTATGGACATTACTTTAATTCGTCCGCTGATTTATGTAAATGAGGCAGATGTGGTTGGATTTAAAAATCTGTATGATTTACCGGTTCAAAAGAATCCTTGTCCGGCAGACGGATATACCAAACGGGAATATGCAAAAGACTTAATAAAACAGATAAACGAAGATAGTCCCGGTGTTGCGGACCGGTTATTCCATGCGATAATTGACGGCCCGCTTCCTGCTTGGAACAGAACATATAAAGAATAAAAGAAAACATAAACCCTTAAGATTACAAATAAGAATCTTAAGGGTTTATTCTATAAAGACTAATTTAAAACATATTGTGGAACCAAAATGTAGCTGCCAGCATAAACAGTGTCGGAGCTAAGACCATTCATACGTTTAATTTCTGCAATAAAATTTGTAAGGGAATAAAATTCCTCAGAGTAATGCTCTTTTGCAATGCTCCAAAGGGAATCCCCCTCTTCTATTTGAACAGAGGTAATGGTATATGTGCCAACGGTTGTATTGCCTGCAGCTGCAGTTCTTTTAGGAAGAAAGAATAACACGATAAGAAACAAAGCAACCATAATAACAAAAATACATGTTACCTTTCCTAAAAAGATATATGGAACCTGTGTATGATGTTTGCGTGTAGTATACATAACCGAACCCTCCGTACTTACGTTTGCGAACCTTTGTTCTCGAATCTATGTTCTTATTATATCACAGAACATTCGTTTGTCAATAGTTTTTGATAAAAAAATCGAACTTTTGTTTGACAAATGTATGTTCTTATGTTTTAATATAATTGTAAAAAAAACTATAACCCGGAAGGGAGATTTATTATGGCATACGGAAAAATTACATCAAAACAAAAAGAAATTTTAGAATTTATGAAAAATGAAATTTTAAGCAAAGGATACCCGCCGGCAGTACGTGAAATTTGTGAGGCAGTTAATTTAAAATCCACCTCCAGTGTTCACTCCCACTTAGAAACCTTAGAAAAAAACGGCTATATCCGCCGTGACCCTGCCAAGCCTCGTGCAATTGAAATAGTAGATGATAACTTCAATCTTACCCGCCGCGAAATCGTTAATGTTCCTATTGTTGGCACTGTTACAGCCGGCCAGCCAATTCTTGCGGTAGAAAATATTGAAAGCTACTTCCCTATTCCAATGGATTATATGCCAAATCAGGAAACTTTCATGTTAAAAGTAAAAGGTGAAAGCATGATTAATGCCGGCATTTTCGATGGCGACACTATTTTAGTCCAAAAGCAGTCTCATGCCAAGAATGGTGACTTTGTTGTTGCTTTAATCGAAGATTCGGTTACTGTAAAAACATTTTATAAAGAAAAAGACTATTACCGTTTACAGCCTGAAAACGACTACATGGAGCCAATTATTGTTCCTGAAGTAGAAATTGTTGGTAAAGTTATCGGACTGTTCCGTATGTTCCGCTAAACATAAAAATAAACACTATATACTTTCCTGTTTTCTTATAACAAAAAGTATATAGTGTTTTTTTAATTAATTCGAATATATTACAGGGATTCTACATCCACTTCCTTGCCGTCTCTCCAAATTCTTTCTAAATCGTAGAATAAACGGTCTTCTTTGGAAAACACATGAACAACTACATCACTATAGTCCATAAGAATCCATCCGGAGCTTCTTACACCTTCAATACGTTCTGCATGAATCTTTTCTTTTAATAATTCTTCTTCTACATTATCTACAAGAGATTCCACATGAGGTGCATTGGAACCGTTTGCAATAATAAAATAATCCGCAACGGTGGAAAGTTTTCCAATTTCTATAATTTTAATATCTTCGCCCTTTTTATCATTTAAAGCTTCATATGCTTTTTTTACAATCAATTTAGAACGTTCCATAGTTTACTCTCCTTTTTTAACTTTATTTTTATAATATTCATACACCCGATATGTCATTGGATCTGCAGTTTTTCCTGAAGTTTCAAAGTAATGAATCGAATTTTTACTCACCAAATATGTTGCTTCATCCAAACTCTGAAATGCAATTTTACGAAGTTCATCCAAAGATGGTGTTGTTGGATGATTCCGTCCCGGCTCCATATAGTCTGCAAGATAAACAATTTGTTCCAGAACCGTCATATCCGGCCGTCCAAGCGTGTGATTACGCACAGCCAGTAAAATATCCTCCTGGGTAATTCCATACTCTTCCCGGGCTAAGTATGCGCCGTAAGCGGCATGTATTAACTCCGGAATGCTTTTTTCGCATTCGGAAAGAGTAATCTCAAGCTTTATACATTCTTCCAACATGGTATCTTCCGGATAATTTTTTGCACAATCATGTAATAAGCCGGCAATCAGTGCATCTTTATGGGAAGTTCCATGACACATAGCCAAAGAAGCAGACAAATAAGCAACTCCCAGAGTATGAATATAACGCAACGGCTTAAGAGACTGTTGTAATTTATTTTGAATGGATAAAATTAATTCGTTTGACACTTCCATAATTTATGCTCCGTTATATATTGATAAACCGCTTGGGGAACCATAGGCTTTATTGCATCATATTGCTGCATTTTGCATAAAGAACGGATTTCATTGGATGAAATCACATGTTCCGACATATCAATAAAAAATACTCTTGTACCAAATTGTTCTTTTATATACTTTGCCTGTTTCTCAAGTTCTTCTTTACTAAAACCGTTTCTGCCTGCAGCAAGAAGCGATGTATATTTAGAAATCACTTGCGGCTTTACCCATTTATGAAATTTCATTAAAGAATCACCACCAATAATGAAATAAAATTCATTCTCCGGATATTCTGTTGCCAGTGCTTCCATAGTATCTGCCGTATAAGTAAATCCTTCTCTGGTGATTTCAAAGGAAGATGCCGTAAAGAATTTTTTACCGGCAATTGCAAGCTTTACCATGGTAAGTCTTGCCTCCGTGTCTAATAGCTCATCATTCGCCTTATGGGCAGGCAAACCGGATGGCATAAACCAGACTTCGTCCAGATGGTATTGTGTTAAAGCTGCACTTGCAAGAGAAAGATGCCCGTTATGAATCGGATTAAAGGTTCCACCCATAATTCCTATTTTCATACCGACACCTCCCATGCACTTATTCTTCCTGTAAAATTTACTTAGGAAGTTCAATTTTCTTCTTTGTTTTTGACTCTTTATAAAGAACAATTTTTCTGCCAATTACCTGAACCACTTCGGAATGGGTTCTGTCTGCCAGAACATTTGCAAGTTCCTTAGGTTCATCGTCACAATTCTTTAAAACATTGATTTTTACTAACTCTCTTGCTTCCAGAATTTCAATAATACTTTCTGTAAACTCAGGAGTAAGACTTGCTTTACCAATCTGGAATACAGGATCCAGGTTCATGGCAAGTCCTTTTAAATAAGAACGCTGCTTACTTGTCATTATGATTTCCTCCTACTTGTAATAATCGAACTCAA
This sequence comes from Lachnospiraceae bacterium, assembly GCA_045593825.1. Taxonomy (GTDB): domain Bacteria; phylum Bacillota; class Clostridia; order Lachnospirales; family Lachnospiraceae; genus SIG299. The sequence continues at coordinate 5,153 of JAZNXI010000014.1, read as the reverse complement.
GGCCGTACATGCGGACGGTATCGCCATCCTTAATGCCCAGCGCTTCCAACTCGTCCAAAATTCCATTGGTTTTTAAGAACTTCTGGAAGAATTCAAAGCCCTTTTCGGAATCGATGTTGGTGTAACCAAGCATTTTTTCGATACGTGGACCTTCTACCACATAAACCTCATCCTCTTCGTCATATTCAACGAAGTAAGGTTCTTCGGTTGTTTCCAGAGAATCCAGGAAGAATTCCTTCTCAAAGACGATAGGGGTATCTTCAATATTCTTTAACATATCATTTACATAAAACAGTAATTCGTCAATTCCTTCGCCGGTTGCAGCGGAAATCGGGAAAATCTTCATGCCTTCCGGCTCCAGTTCTGTAGCAAGCAGTTCCATGGCGATATCTTTTTCTTCACCGTAAAGAACATCCAGCTTATTGGCTGCAATGACCTGTGGTTTATTTTCAAGACCTTTGTTATAGGCAAATAATTCTTTGTTAATGGCACGGATATCTTTTACCGGATCACGGCCCTCTGTGCCTGCTGCATCTACCACGTGAATCAGAACCTTGGTTCTTTCGATATGACGTAAGAATTCGTGGCCCAGACCAACACCTTCGGATGCACCTTCGATAAGGCCCGGAATATCGGCAATAACAAAGCCGCCGGCACCATTCTTTAAATCAACTACGCCAAGATTAGGATTTAAGGTAGTGAAATGATAATTTGCAATCTTTGGCTTTGCATTAGTAACGCGGCTTAAGAATGTGGATTTACCTACATTTGGGAAACCAACCAAACCTACGTCTGCAATTACCTTTAACTCTAATAATACGTTTAATTCCAGGAATTTTTGTCCCGGCTGGGCATACATCGGAACCTGCATGGTTGCAGTTGCATAATGCTGATTGCCCTTACCTCCCTTACCGCCACGCAGCACTACTTCTCTCTTGTTTCCGTGGGACATGTCTGCAATAACCTTACCGGAAGCGGCATCTCGGATAACGGTACCTTCCGGAACTTTTAAAATAATATCTTTACCATCACGGCCGGTACAATTATTTTTGCCGCCGTTTTCGCCGTCTTCGGCACAATACTTATGAACATATCGGTATTCTGCCAGTGTATTCATTCCGGTATCAACTTCAAAAATTACATCACCGCCACGGCCACCGTCACCGCCGTTTGGACCGCCTGCAGCCACAAACATTTCTCGACGGAAGCTTACATGACCGTCTCCGCCCTTTCCGGAGCGAATATAGATTTCAGCTCTATCAGCAAACATAAAGTACCTCTTTCTTTCTATAATCTGATATGTAACTAGTCTAACCTGATATTTGATGAAAAAAACCCTAAATCCAGGAAAAGATTCTTGAATTCAGGGTTTCGTTGGTTAATTATTCAGCTTCAACAGGGTAAACAGAAGCCTGCTTCTTGTCTCTGCCTTTTCTTTCAAATCTTAATACGCCGTCAACCAGAGCATATAATGTATCATCGCCACCGCGACCTACGTTTACACCCGGATGAATCTTTGTTCCACGCTGTCTGTAAAGAATATTACCAGCTAAAACAAACTGACCATCGGCTCTCTTCGCGCCAAGTCTCTTGGACTCGGAATCTCTACCGTTCTTAGTAGAACCAACGCCCTTTTTATGAGCAAATAACTGAAGGTTCATCTTAAACATAACCTTTACCTCCTTTAGAAATAAGCATAGCCACTTGGGATTATGCTTTTACTGTTATAAAACGTTTTCCGTAATCATGTTGAATATTTGTTAAACCAAGGAACAATGCATCCATAAGCAAAGTTGATTCCTTACTTACTTCCGAAACAATTACAAATTCAACAAGCCCGGACTTTTCTTCCTGAGCACAGGAAAATTTATCTTCCGTAAATGCCTCTATTGAATTGATAGTATTGAGAACAAGACCTGACACTGCTGCACATACAATATCTTTACCATACTTAGCAAAACCCGCATGTCCCAAGCATCTGAAACCTATATTCTCACCTTGTTCGTTTTTTATCCTTGTAATTTCAATCATGATTAAGCATTAATCTTGTCAATCTTTACCTTAGTGTAAGACTGTCTGTGACCATTCTTATTGTGGTATCCGGTCTTTCTCTTGTACTTGTAAACAATAACCTTCTTGCCCTTAACGTCACCAAGTACAGTTGCGTTAACGTTTCCGCCAACCTTAACATCACCGTCATTTACAGTGATAACTGCTTCGAATGTAACAGTCTGATCTGCTTCTAATCCAAGCTTTTCTACATTAATGATATCGCCTTCGGCTACTTTGTACTGCTTACCACCTGTTGCAATAATTGCGTACATATGGCACCTCCTATTATCATTACTCGCCAACTATGGTGCTGTCTCAAATGGACAGACTTCGACCTCGTTGTGCGGCATACTCATAAAACATAACATAGTTTTTCACATATGTCAAGCAAAAATATTGCCATTTTTTTATTTTTTTCTGACAGGACGGAATCCGGTCTTTTCTTTTACAAGTTCTTTGTTTACATACATCTGCTCATCAGCGGATTTCATAATTTCATCCGGAGACAAAATGGTATCAGCGGTATAAAGTTGGAAGCCACCGGCAAGATAAATCGGATATTCTCTTCCGCCTTCTGAATTTAATATATTTAATTCTTCATGAATCTGATCAATACATTTACCTGCCATTTCACCGGAAATGTTACCGAGAACAAGTTTTACATACTCATCTCCACCGATTCGGAAATTAAATTCTTTTCTTGCTTCCGGAAAATACCGCTTAGAAATAACCTTGGCAGATTGACAAATAACGTCATCTCCTGCAACATGGCCGTAAGTATCATTGATATACTTTAAACCATTATTATCAAAAAACAGGAAGGCAAATTTTTCTTCTGAACCGATATCATGAATCATTTCGGATAACATTTTATTGTATCCGTTACGGTTATATAAACCGGTCATAGTATCAGTAATTGCACGCTCTTCCGCTGCTTTATACAATTCTTCCACTGCATATTGACGACGGAGGGATTCTAACGAAGCATTTACTTTACGAACCCACATAACATAGACATCATCATATACATGGTCTTTACATTCCGGTCCATAACTGAGTGCAAGATATCCAAAACAGTTTTTACCGAAATGCAGAACATTAAAATAATAAATCTGCGGAGGCTCCTCTGTATTTCCAAACCCAGGGAAATAGTCTTTTCGTTCAAAAACCGTATTGGCGCTGAACCGGATATCTTTGATATAATCTCCGTTTTTATCTCCCGGTTGTTGGTTTTGCTTATCCAAAGCAAGAATCATACGGTCAGTAAATTTGCCTTCATGGGATTTAGCACTTAAAGAATTCCAGTCATGGCATAAACATATCCGTAATTTACTGTAATCATTTAAAAAATTGGCAACATCACTGGCATACCAGTCAATTTTCCAGATGCATGCGTGTAAATCATCGGAGGAAATCATATCCTCTAACATAAAATTATAGCAGGAATGAAATCCATCCAAAGTATTTGCATTAGCAATCTGGTAATACTGTTTTTTCTCAACCTTACAGCCGCAGGATTTATTGATTACCAGACGTTCTTCTTTACTTATATTTGTAAGTTCCGGTAATCCCCATTCCTTAAAAATATAGCTCATGGCACGGTCGGCAATTTCTCCGGAATTACGCATTGCTGATGTAAGAGGAAAATCTCCGCCGGATGCATTCCCGGAATGGTCAAAACCTACTACAAGAATATCTTCCGGAATTTTTATCCCCCGGGCATCCAAGGCTCTGTATACACTGACAGCCATGGCATCGTTTGCGCAGGCAATAGCCTGCGGCAGTCCTTTTTCGGAACGTAAAAGTTCTTCAATTACACGCTCGCCTTCATTATACCAGAAGTCACCGAAAAACACTCTGGATTCATCCATTGGAATATTATGATCTTTTAAAGCCTTATAATATCCGTCCAAACGGATATTACTGTGCGGATGGCCTTCAACGCCGGTCATATAAGCGATATCGCGGCAATTATGTTCTTCAATTAAATGTGAAACAATATAGGCAGCCGATTCTTTATCATCGCAGAAAAATTGCTGATATCCTTCAGCCTCCATATCCAACACAACTTTTGGACCGGAGAAATTATTACGGACATATTCTAAAACCTGCTTTGCATCGGTTGCTGAGGCCTGAAGAGTATCAGGAACCACAATAACCGCATCCATGTTATTAAAATTTGCCAAAGCAACATTCTGGCTTTCGCCTTCTTGGAAATTTTCATATGCTCCGGTATATATCATGGCAGAAAAAACTGCCACATTGCTTCCAACCGCAAACGCATGATTTCTGATGTGCTTCAATAATTCAGATTGAAAAGGAAGGTTTGGCTGTCCCATGAAAACACCAATACATTTTCTTCTTTCCATCAAATATTTCTCCATTTCTATAAATATTTATTGTACTTCTGCTAATTGTTCTGCTAATGTTTTATAAACCTTTTTACGCGTGAGCTCCATAAGACCAAGCTTTGTTATATCTACAACCTCAGTTTGTACGGAATCTGATTTAAATGCATTACGCAATGCTTCCTTTAATGTCTCTTCCTTTGCAGGATCGGATAAATTGATAAAATCAATTAAAATAATACCGGATAAATTACGTAGTTTTATCTGTGCTGCGATTTCTTTTGCAGCTTCCATATTTATGGCAAAGAATGTTTCTTCCGAGACTTTTTTACCGGAAATTGCTTTGCCGGTATTTACGTCAATAACCGTAAGAGCTTCTGTTGGATCAATAACAATGGTTGCACCGGAATTCAAATAAACAATACGATGCAACGCCTTATCCATAAAATGATTGATTTTATAGCGGATAACAAGGTCATTGGCATCTTCCGTAAGTTCTAATATTACATCTGAACCATCCGACGTTTTTACGGGATATTGTTTTAAAAATGTATCAAATTCATTATATACCTGAGGTATATTGGTAACCACCTTTGACAAGGAATTATTTTTACTGTCACGGAATTGCAGCAGATAGTTTGGCAATTCCTGATGCAGCAAAGTATATCTTGCCTGATAGATACCATTCTTACAAATATGTTTATATTTTTCTAAAAGGAGTGCTATCTCCGCTTCCAGTTCTTCATTGGAAGC
>JAZNXI010000013.1:0-22785 GCA_045593825.1 Lachnospiraceae bacterium | reverse complement strand
TATGCAATTTACCGGAAACCACAATTCCTTCCCAAATTCAGAACGTTGGCAGAACCGCCCCCGTACTTTTTTGAGCCTTTTTCGAGTTCCGACGTTCAGCGCTTTTCCGGGAGGCTCCAAGGAAGGAGATTCTTTTCCTGATGGATGTTCCCGGCCGGGCAGCCATCTGTTTGAAGTGCCGGAGAAGGCAGGTGGAAATGGAGATGTAAAGGATTTGGAGGATTCAAAAAGCACGAAGTGCTTTTAAAAAGGTGCAAGGGGCACCTCTGGACAAAACATGTTTTGTCTAAGAGTGCCCTTGTGCCTTTTTTAGTACATCCATCGGATGTTTTGAATTCTCCAAATCAAAAACAATAAAACAAACCTAACACCCCCTCCGGCACGAGTTATGGGGCGCGGACGAAGGAACAGACATTGCGTTAGGGAAAGAATCCTCTTCTTTGGCAAGCAACCGTGAAAAGTGGCTGAGCCGGAAAAGAAAAAGAGCAAAAAAGTTTCCTCCGGGGTGCGTTCACACGCGAAAGAGTAAAAATATACGATTACCGCTTGCTTTTTATACACCTTTATGATATATTATGCATCACATAGTATAAAAATACATTTTAAAAGGAGAGACTATTATGAAAAAATTAATCGCACTTGCCCTTTCCGTAGTGCTTGCTTTAGGCGCATTCGCGGGTTGCGGCGGAAAAGAAGCAACAACAGCAAAGGTAATTGAAATCGATTTAACAAGTGAAGAATATGCATTTGGTGTAGATAAGACACAGCCGGAATTACTGGCTTCCGTAAATGCATTTATCGCAGAAATTAAAGAGAACGGTAAGTTTGATGAAATCTGTAATAACTATTTCGGTGACGGTACACCGGTAGCGGTTACTTCCGCATCTTTCGATGCTTCCAAGGACCAGTTAGTAGTTGCAACCAATGCTGCTTTCGAGCCATTCGAATATATGCAGGGCGACAGCTACTACGGTATTGATATGGAAATCGCTAAGGCTCTTGCTGATTACCTTGGCAAGGAACTTGTTATTTCCAACATGGACTTTGACGCAGTTTGCTTATCCGTTGGCCAGCAGAAGTGTGACATCGCTATGGCAGGTCTTACCGTAAAGCCGGAGCGTGAAGAGTATGTTACATTCTCCACTTCCTACTACAGCGCATCCCAGAAGATTATCGTAACTTCCGATAATACCGAATTTGATGCCTGCAAGACCGCTGCCGATGTAGAAGCAATTCTTGCCGCAAAGGATAAGAGCACAAAGATTGGTGTTCAGACAGGTACAACAGGCCAGTTCTATGTAGAAGGCGACGCTGACTGGGGCTTTGCAGGCTTCCCGGTTGAGGGCGTTGGCTACAAGAACGGTTCCCTGGCTGTTCAGGACTTATTAAACGGTAACTTAAACTATGTTATCATCGACTCCGCTCCTGCTGCATGCATCACAGAAGCAATCAATGCAATGCAGTAAAAACACCCGATAGAAAGAGGACTTCATGGGAGATTTTAGTAAAAAAGTAGATGCATTTGTGAATGCGTTTATTAATCAAAACGGCTATGTAAAGGTATTGGAGGGTTTGCAGAATACTCTGCTGATTGCGGTACTGGGCTTGGTTATCGGTATTGTTATCGGTACCATCATTGCCGTAGTGCGTGTGCTTCCAAAGTATAAGGTACTTCCAAGAGTATTAAACGGTATCTGCAGCTTTTATGTAGGTCTGTTCCGCGGAACCCCAATCGTAGTGCAGCTGCTGGTGTTTTACTACGTTATGCTGCCGCTTCTGGGCCTGCGTATGAGCAGCGTGAATGTGGCAATCATTGTCTTTGGTTTAAACAGCGGCGCTTACATATCCGAAATCATGCGAAGCGGTATTCTTTCCGTGGACCATGGCCAGATGGAGGCAGGACGTGCGGTGGGTCTTAGCTATTGGACTACCATGTTAAAAATTGTAATTCCGCAGGCAGTAAAGAATATTCTTCCTACCCTGGGAAATGAGTTTATTGCCCTGATTAAGGAAACCTCCGTAGTCAGCTTCGTAGGTGCCACCGACCTTTATATTGCCTTCAACATGATCGGAAGTAACAGCTACGAATTTATGGTGCCATATCTTGTGATGGCTCTGATTTACATTGTCCTGGTGCTGTTAATCAGCCTGGGTATCAAAATAATGGAAAGGAGCCTGAGAAAAAGTGATAGACGTCATTAATTTGCAGAAAAGCTTTGGTGCCAACAAGGTATTAAACGGCATTGACATCAAAATCGAAAAGGGCGATATTATGTGCGTGATCGGTCCTTCCGGCTCCGGTAAAAGTACATTTCTTCGCTGTTTAAACTGTATGGAAGACCCAACCGGCGGTCAGATTATTTTTAATGGTGTGGATATTGCCGACTTCAAGGTAGATATCAACATCCACCGTCGTCGTATGGGTATGGTATTCCAGCATTTCAATTTGTTCAACAATAAAACCGTAATCCAGAACATTATGCTGGCACCGGTAACCGTAGGACTTCAGGATTTAAAAAAGGCAAAAAGACAAAATTCCCTCATTAAGTTGACGAATTTGTTCCGCGGTAGTAAAATGAAAAAAGACCTTGTTCCGATTACTACGAATAAGGCAGAAATTAAGGCAATGGCAAAGGAAAAAGCCATGGAGCTTTTAAACCGCATCGGCCTTGCGGATAAGGCAGACGTATATCCGTCCATCCTTTCCGGCGGACAGAAGCAGCGTGTGGCCATTGTACGTGCCCTTGCCATGAATCCGGATGTTATTTTATTTGACGAACCGACCTCTGCCCTGGACCCTGAAATGGTAGGCGAGGTGCTTGATTTAATGAAACAGCTGGCGAAGGAAGGCATGACCATGATTATTGTAACCCACGAAATGGGCTTTGCAAGAGAGGTTGCCAACCGTGTCTTATTTATTGACGGCGGCCAGATTTTAGAGAGTGCTCCACCGGCAGAATTCTTCGGTAATCCAAAGAATCCGCGCCTGAAGGAGTTTTTATCCAAGGTGTTATAAGGGCTTCCTCGTAGTGCTCTTATCAACATACAGAACCGCTTTTTTAGCGAAATCCCCTGTACCTTCTCCCCGATAGTGCAGGGGATTTTTCTATGCACGGAAATAAAAGAAATAATTGACGAAATGGAATGAATGATATAGAATTAATTTAGTATGGGGTAAAATTTTAAACTTTCATCAGGAGGCTCATCATGGGTGGTTTTTTCGCAGTTGCATCAAAGGAATCCTGCATTATGGATTTGTTCTTCGGAACAGATTATCATTCCCATCTGGGAACCAAGAGGGGCGGTATGGCAGTATACGGGCCAAAGGGCTTTGACCGTTCCATTCACAACATTCAGAACTCTCCGTTCCGTACCAAGTTCGAACGTGACGTAGAAGAATTAGAAGGAAATTTAGGTATCGGCTGTATTTCCGATTTTGAACCACAGCCGCTTTTGGTGCATTCCCACTTAGGCAGCTTTGCCATTACAACCGTAGGCCGTATCAACAATGTGGACGAGCTGGTAAAAGAATGCTTCGAGTCCGGTCATACCCACTTTTTGGAGATGAGCGGCGGCAGCATCAATCCAACGGAAATTACGGCAGCTCTCATCAATCAGAAGGCAACCATTGCCGAAGGTCTTGCTAATGTGCAGGAAAAGGTAGAGGGCTCCATGACGGTACTTGTTCTGACACCGGAAGGCATTTATGCTTCCCGTGACCGCCTGGGCAGAACCCCTGTTATTATCGGAAAAAAAGATAATGCTTTCTGTGCTTCCTTTGAAAGCTTTGCATATTTAAATCTGGGCTATCAGGATTACAAAGAACTGGGGCCGGGTGAAATCGTTTATATGACTCCTGAAGAGGTGAAAACCTTAAAGGAACCGGGCGAAGAAATGAAGATTTGTTCCTTCCTCTGGGTATACTACGGTTATCCAACCTCCACCTATGAGGGGGTTAATGTAGAAAAAATGCGTTACGCATGCGGACGCCAGCTGGCAAAGCGCGACAGCGAAGAACCGGACAGTGTTGCCGGCGTTCCGGATTCCGGTGTGCCTCATGCCATCGGTTATGCCAACGAATCCGGCATCCCGTATGAAAGACCATTCATTAAATATACACCAACCTGGCCACGTTCCTTTATGCCGGCAAATCAGTCCCAGAGAAATCTTATTGCAAAAATGAAGCTGATTCCGGTGCATGAGCTGATTCAGGATAAAAAGCTGCTGCTGATTGACGATTCCATCGTAAGAGGTACCCAGCTTGGTGAAACAACGGAGTTTTTATACGAAAGCGGTGCCAAGGAGGTACACATCCGTACTGCCTGCCCACCGTTATTGTTCGGTTGTAAATATTTAAATTTCTCCCGTTCTTCTTCCGAGATGGACTTAATTACAAGACGTATCATCCAGAGAAGAGAAGGCGAAGTAACTAAAGAACTGTTAGAAGATTATGCAAACCCTGACAGTGAAAATTATAAGGCAATGGTAGAAGAAATCCGCAAGGAGTTAAACTTCACCTCCTTAAAGTTCCATCGTTTGGACGATATGGTGGAAGCTATCGGAATTTCTCCATGCAAGCTTTGTACTTATTGTTGGAACGGTAAAGAATAAACGGGTGAAGCACTTAAGAGAAGGGAGTTATGGGGTATGGAATTTAAGTATGCGGATAAAGCAGAGCAAATTAAGAAAATGAATCGTTTTCTTGCTATTGGAGTATTGGTGTTTTCTATTTTCACAGTGGGCATCATGGTGGGTTCCTATGTGAATGGGCATCGCAGCCTTGCGTATCTTGCTTTCGCCGCCGGATTTATGGCGATAGGAAATGTGGTTAATTTTGTTATGTACAAGAAGGTGCCTCAAAGTACAAAACTCCGCGCAGCAGCTTTAGTCGAGTTGATGGTAGTTTCCCTAATGATTTCCGTTGCATATGAAAATGATTATATGCGTTTTATGCCGGTAATTCCGTTTATCGGTTGTATCTTGTTTTATGATGTGAAATATTCGCTGGTTGCCACGGTATATATGGTAGTTATGAACTGGGTGGTAATCAGTTTAAGAGCCTTTGTGTTACATGATTTTGCCGGAGAAGATATTTTGGACCGCATGGTATCCTGTCTCGTAATTACGGTTATGATGTTTATTGTATGGTATACCACGTTCGTCGGCAAACGGTTTAATGATGATTCTTTAAACCGTCTTCGTGCAGAGGCAGAAAAGCAAAAAGAAATGGCAGACAATGTTCTTCAGATTGCTGAAAAGGTGCGGATAGACACAGAACATGCCATGACTATTGTGGATGAATTAAAGGAATCCTCTGAGGTGGTACGTCATTCCGTAAATGATATCAGTGACAGCACCAGTCAGACTGCGGAAAATATCCAGACCCAGACCATGATGACACAGGATATTCAGGAAAATATCGAAAAAACCGTAGAACGCTCCGTGCATATGGTTCAGGTGGCAGAACGTTCCAATGAAGTGAATGCCAAGAATGTGGAAATGGTAAAGGAATTAAAGAAGCAGGCGGATGTTCTGGCTGCAACCAATGCCCAGGTGGCAGAGGCAATGCAACGGTTAAGAGAAAATGTAAGCAGTGTAAAGAATATTACCAACACCATCGTGTCTATTTCTTCCCAAACAAACCTGCTGGCGTTAAATGCCTCCATTGAAAGCGCAAGAGCCGGAGAAGCAGGTCGTGGCTTTGCGGTGGTTGCGGAGCAGATTCGTGAGCTTTCTGAAAATACCAGAAGAGAAACCGAGCAGATTTCCGCTATTTTGGAAGAACTCACAAAAAATGCAGACCAGACCGTGGAAGCGGTGGAAAAATCCGTGGAAGTAAGTTCCGAGCAGGATCGTATGATTTCCGGTGTGGCAGAGCAGTTTGATGAAATGAACCGTAATGTGAGTGAACTGGTAGGCGATATTTCCGAAATCGATAACATGATTGAGAGCCTGTCTACCGCTAATAACCAGATTGTTGATAATATTATGCAGCTGTCCGCTACTACAGAAGAGGTTACGGCGGCAGCACAGCAGTCTACCGAAATTACAGAAAGGAACTATGCAGACTCTGTAGATGCGCAGAAACTGCTCCATGGAGTTCTGGAAGTTTCCCATCAAATGGATAAGTATATTAATGCGTAAATGTTTTAGAGGAGGCGGCCGCTGGGCCGCCCTTCGTTTAGAAAGGAAAGTGACGCCATGAAGCAATATAATGTTACCGGTATGAGTTGCGCTGCCTGCAGTGCCCGGGTAGAAAAGGCGGTCAGTAAGGTAGAGGGAGTGACTTCCTGTTCTGTCAGCCTGCTGACCAATTCCATGGGTGTGGAGGGTACGGCAAATGAGGTCGCAATTATAAAGGCAGTAGAGGAAGCAGGATACGGTGCTTCTTTAAAAGGTGCCGGGCCGGGAGTTAGTTCCGGCAACGCAGGAGGAAACAGTACGGGAGGCTTTATGGAGGATGCCTTGGCAGATAAAGAGACTCCGGTTCTAAAACGCCGTTTGTTTACCTCCCTCGGCTTCCTTTTGGTGCTTATGTATGTGTCCATGGGGCACATGATGTGGGGCTGGCCGGTGCCTGCGTTTTTAGAAAGAAATCCGGTAGCAGTGGGAATGTTACAGCTTCTGCTTACTGTTATTGTTATGGTAATCAATCAAAAGTTCTTTGTTAACGGATATAAGAGCCTGTTTCATGGGGCACCAAACATGGACACCCTGGTGGCGCTGGGCTCCAGTGCGGCTTTTGTGTATAGCACTTATGTCCTCTTTGCTTTATCGGATGCCGTGGCAGTTGGGAACCATGAGTTGATGCATGAGTATATGCATGAGTTCTATTTTGAGTCTGCAGCCATGATTTTGACCCTGATTACCGTGGGTAAAATGCTGGAGGCGCGTTCTAAAGGAAAAACAACTGATGCAATAAAGGGACTCATGAAACTGGCGCCAAAAAATGCTACGGTAGTCAGAAACGGTGAAGAACAGTTGATTCCGATAGAACAGGTGACGATTGGTGACGTCTTTGTGGTCCGTCCGGGAGAACAGATTCCGGTGGATGGTGTGGTTATCGAGGGAACCGGTGCAGTCAATGAAGCCGCCCTTACCGGAGAGAGTATTCCTGCAGACAAAGAAGCCGGAAGCACTGTTTCGGCGGCGACTATAAATCAGGCCGGATTCTTAACCTGCCGGGCAACCAGAGTAGGTGAGGATACAACGCTGGCACAAATAATTCAGATGGTAAGTGATGCGGCGGCTACCAAGGCGCCTATTGCGAAAATAGCAGATAAAGTTTCCGGTGTGTTTGTTCCGGTAGTAATTTCCATCGCAGTGGCAGCGGTTCTTGGCTGGCTGCTTGCGGGAGAGTCCATCGGTTTTTCTTTGGCCAGAGGGATTTCTGTTCTGGTTATCAGCTGCCCTTGTGCTCTCGGTCTGGCTACCCCGGTTGCTATTATGGTAGGTAACGGCGTTGGTGCCAAAAACGGTATTATGTTTAAAACTGCGGTTTCGTTAGAAGAAACCGGCAAAATACAAATTGTTGCATTAGACAAAACAGGTACCATTACTAAGGGAGAACCTCAGGTAACGGATTTTTGTCCTGCAGAGGGTGTATCGGAGCAGGAGCTGCTGCAATATGCCAAAGCATTGGAAGAAAAGAGCGAGCATCCGCTGGCAAGAGCAATTCTTGCTTACGCAGAGAGCAGACAGGTTCCTTCGCTGGCGGTAACCGGTTTTACGGCACTTCCGGGCAACGGACTTACCGGTACCGTGCCGGAAGGTGTGTTATATGGCGGTAATGAAGCCCTTATCAGCAAAAAGGTTTCGTTGACATCACAGATAAAACAACAGGCAGAAAAACTGTCATCCCAAGGAAAAACACCATTGTTTTTTGCATTGGAGGATAAACTGCTTGGTGTAATTGCAGTGGCAGACGTTATAAAAGAAGACAGTCCTTCCGCAGTAAAAGAACTGCAGAACATGGGTATCCGGGTGGTTATGCTCACCGGTGATAATGAAAAAACAGCAGGGGCAATTGGAGCCCAGGCCGGAGTGGATGAAGTAATTGCGGGTGTTCTTCCGGAGGGTAAGGAGCAGGTCATCCGCATGCTGAAGGAGCAGGGTAAGGTAGCCATGGTTGGTGACGGCATTAACGACGCACCGGCACTGACACAGGCAGATATGGGGATTGCTATCGGGGCAGGAACCGATATTGCTATTGATGCGGCAGATGTAGTGTTAATGAAGAGCCGGTTGTCTGATGTTCCGGCGGCCATCCGCCTCAGCCGTGCAACACTGAAAAATATACGTCAGAACCTGTTCTGGGCTTTTTTCTACAACAGCATAGGTATTCCGTTGGCGGCGGGATTGTTTATTCCGTTGCTTGGCTGGGAATTAAATCCTATGTTTGGGGCGGCTGCCATGAGTCTGTCCAGTTTTTGTGTAGTAACCAATGCCCTGCGGTTAAATCTTGTCAGGGTATATGATGGAAGGAAAGATAAAAAAATGAAGCAAAACACCGGATTTTCGCCGATTGTTTTGGAAAAGGAGGAAAAGATAATGGAAAAAACATTAAAAATTGAAGGAATGATGTGCGGACATTGCGAAGCAAGAGTGAAAAAGTGTCTGGAGGCTCTGCCGGAAGTTATTACAGCCCTGGTAAGCCATGAAAACGGAACCGCAGTGGTAACCTTAAGCTCTGAGGTATCCAACGAAGTGTTGACAAAGACGGTAGAGGACCAGGATTACAAGGTTCTTTCTGTGGAATAAGACATAGTATAAGCAAAAAGCGAAACCTGTTAAGATTACGAAAACGATTACGTAACTTAACAGGTTTTTTTGTCGAAAAAAACTTGAAAGAGAGAGAAAAATCGTTTATGATATAAAATAGTGTTATTATGTTCGTATTATACGTATGTGAATATATCAGAAAAGGGGGAAAGCTGATATGAGATTACGGGACCGTTTATACGGCATTCTATTATCCATTACATTGGTACCGTTGTTATTATGCGGTTTTATTATGCTGTACCAGAATAATAAAAATGCAGAAAATATTATTGAAGAAAATTTATTGGGCGTCAGTGAATCCCAGATTGATAATATAGAAAACTTTTTCGAGAAAGTTAAGCAGGACATGGAAATCGTGTCAAATTATTCCTTCCTTCAGCAGGAAGTATTGGTTAGTCTGGGACAGGCAGAAAGCTCCGATGCATCTGCCAGAAAACATTTGGAAGAAATTTTGCAGGAAAGAATGCTGCATCAGCCGTATATCCAGTCCATGGTTATTACGGATAAAAATTTCAAAACGGTAGCTGCCAGTGAAGACTATGAGGTGGGTGCCGACAGTGGTCTTGGTATTGCTTCTGCAAAGTTTTTAAAAGGTGATTTTTATATCGGTAATATTTATAACCGTCAAGCGGCCAGAGAAAAAATACAGGCGGTGCTTGCGTATATCGGAATCTATTATCGTGGAGAACTCATCGGATATCTGGCAGAAGAAATCAGAATCGATTATTTTGACCGGTATCACGAGGGTAATGTATTCTGGGATAACGGCATCATGGTTATTAAAGACGGAAACGGCGCTGTAGTGACCATTGGTGGTGAAGGAGAAAATGCAGATAATTTTGTTAATCTGCAGGAAAAGCACGACCAGAAAATCGAAAATGAAAGAATCAAACGTGGTTACACGAAAGAAGGTGCGGTAAATTATTCCGTAGGAAAGGAAAAATATCTTGCGGTATATTCCGGTTTACAATATTCCGACTGGAGCATCCGTATTTCCGCCAATATTGACAGCTACAAGAGTGTAGGTATTTCTTATAGTGTACTGTTTATTGCAGTTTTAGCGGTAAGCTTTTTATTGATGCAGGTAATGAACCATTATATCACGGTAAAAACCGTTCAACCAATGGAGGAAATCAGAGACGTTCTGCAAAGAGTCCAGCAGACCAAGGACTATTCCATCCGTTTGGAGCCGGGCACCGACGATGAAATGGGTCAGCTGCAGCATGAGGTAAACCGCCTGCTCCAGTGTGTCATGGAATTGCAGATGCAGGAAAAAGAAGAACAAAAATCTCTGGAAAAGAAGGCCGAAAAGGACCCAATGACCGGAGTGCTGAATAAGAGAGCCATTGCAGCAAGGGTACAGCAGATTGCAGAAGAAATCGAACCAAGAGAAGGTAAAATCGCTGTTGGTTTCGTAGATATTGATGACTTCCGTGACTACAATACAAATTACGGTCATGCGGAAGGTGACCATGTCATTAAATATGTTGCCCATACCTTGCGTGAAATGATTCCGGGTTCTGTGGGCAGAAACGGCGGCGACGAATTTGTATTCTGTATGGAAACCGACGGCCGCGAAATTGTAGCGCAGACCATGGAACGTTTAACCCGCAAACTGCAAAACGGTGTTATCAACGGTGTAACCGGTGAGCGCATGCCGATTCCTTGCAGTATCGGTATTGTGATTGAACGTGCCGGAAAAACGGACTACCGTAAGTTAATTCAGGAAGCCGATGAGGCCATGTATCAGGCCAAGGGCAATGGTAAAAACACCTATTATATCATGGTAAAATAAGTGGTAACAGTAAATTGCTTTTGTTGTGTGAAAGATGCGCAACAAAAGCAATTTTTTTACTTTAAAACATTTTTGTTGTTTTAAATCAAAATTCTTATTTTATACTTGAAAGTATAGCAGAAAGCGTGTACAATAGGGATAAGAATGCCAATGGGCATTAGAAAGATGAGAAAAAAGGAGCAAAGGAACAATGGCGGAAAAATTGTTATGGAATAACGGCTGGAGCTTTGTGGAGCTTCCGGTAGAAGAGGATTCTTATATCTTCCCTGCAACTGCACAGTGGAAGCCGGTGGATATTCCACACGACTGGATGATTTATAACACCCATGATTTATATCGTGACAGTATCGGCTGGTATAAAAAGGAATTTACCTTAGATGAAATGAAGGGTCATTATGCCCTGCGTTTTGATGGCGTTTATATGGATGTTACCGTGTATGTAAACGGTCATGAGGCTTTCGAGTGGAAGTATGGTTATTCCATGTTTGAAGCAGATATTACCGATTACGTGCAGTTAGGTAAAAACCAGGTGGCTGTACGTGTGGTATACCGCTACTTAAATACCCGCTGGTATTCCGGTGCAGGTATTTTCCGTAACGTATGGTTTAAAACAAAGAATAATCTGCACCTTGTTTCCGACGGTATTTATGTTACCGAAGTAAAAGAAAACGACACAACCTGGAGAGTGGAAGTGGATACCGAACTTGCAGCAAAGTGTGAACAGTGTGCCGGCTGCTCTGCAAGTAATGCTACCTTAAAGCAGAAGCTCTATGATGCAGAAGGTAATCCGGTTACAGAGTCTGTGGCAGATTTCGCCATTGCAACCACTCCGGTATGCTCTCAGGTATTTACCGTAGAAAATCCAAAGCTTTGGGATATTGCACAGGGCAATTTATATAATCTTGTAACCGAGCTTTGGTTAAATGGCAGACTTTTAGAAACAGAAGAACAGAAGATCGGTTTCAGAACCTTAGAATTTAACAAGGACAAGGGCTTCTTCATCAACGGCAGAAACGTTAAAATCAATGGTGTATGTGAGCATCACGACCTGGGTGCCCTTGGTTCTGCGTTTAATACTGCAGCAATGCGCCGTAAGCTTCTTAAGCTTCGTGAAATGGGTGTAAATGCAGTCCGTACTTCCCATAACATGCCGGCAAAGGAACTGATGGAGCTTTGCGACGAGTTGGGCTTCTTGGTAGATTCCGAAGCCTTTGATATGTGGGAAAGTCCAAAGACAGAGTACGACTACGGCCGTTACTTTAACGATTGGTACCAGAAGGATGTGGCATCCTGGGTACGCCGCGACAGAAACCATGCCTCCTTAATTATGTGGAGTATCGGTAATGAAATTCCGGATACCATGAGAGAAAACCGCGGTCAGGAAATTACAAGAAATCTTCGTGACGCTGTTATTAAGAATGATCCTAAGCGCCATGTACCAATTACCCATGGCTCCAACTTCATGAAGTGGGACTGCGCCCAGGGCTGTGCAAATGAGCTGGAATTACAGGGCTACAACTATGCAGAATACCTGTACGATGAGCACCATGCAAAGAATCCTCACTGGGTAATTTACGGCAGTGAAACCGCATCTGTGCTGGCAAGCCGCGGTATTTACCATTTCCCTAAGGATAAGCACATCTTATCCGATTCCGACGAGCATTGCTCTGCTCTTGGAAATACCATCACCGGTTGGGGCGCAAAAACTTATGACGCCTGCATTACCGATGACAGAGATGCAAAGTATTCCCTGGGCCAGTTTATCTGGACCGGTTTTGACTACATTGGTGAGCCGACGCCGTATCAGACAAAGAACTGTTACTTTGGTCAGATTGATACCGCAGGCTTCCCTAAGGATTCCTTCTACATTTTTAAGTCTATGTGGGATAAGGAAGCAGCACCGTTTGTGCATCTGTTCCCTTACTGGGACTTCAACGAAGGCCAGATCATTGATGTACAGGTTGCATCCAATGTGGCTGATGTAGAACTGTTTGTGAACGGCAGAAGCCTTGGTATGCAGCATACCGATTTTGAAAATGACAAGACCATTACCCGCTGCTGGCAGGTTCCTTACGAAAAAGGCTGCATCAAGGCGGTAGGCTATAACGCCGCAGGTGAAGTAATTGCTACAGAAGAAAAGCACTCCTTTACCGATGCCGTACGTTTAGAGGTTAAAGCGGAGTGCGATACCGTAAAGGCAGACGGTGCCGATATGGCATTCGTGGTTATTTCTGCTTTTGATAAAGACGGTTATCCGGTAGAAAATGCAAGAAACCGTGTGCATGTAGAAGTTGAGGGTGCAGGCCGTCTGGTTGGTCTTGATAACGGTGACAGCACCGACTTTGATGAGCACAAGGGTAAGAGCAGAAGATTATTCGGCGGTAAGCTTCTTGCCATGATTGGTACAAAGCAGACTGCCGGTGAGATTAAAGTGACTGTAACTACACCTGGTATGGAGGCTCAGACTATCACTATTCAGGCAGTGGCAGCAGATGCGGTAGAAGGTGCAGCGTGCGCAGTGGAAAATACCGACATGACCCTGTACTCCGGTGGAACCAAGGGCTCTGCTATTACTCAGGGCGAAGCAGAAATTCCGGTGCGTAAAATTGAACTCATCTGTGAGGGAAGCCGCCATATGACCAAGGCAGAAGGCTCTGACGAAAAGCCATCCGTAGTGGTTACCGCAAAGGTTTATCCGGAAAATGCAACCTATAACGACTTGCAGTGGAAGGCAATTACCGATACCGGTATTGATGTAAATTTTGTAACATTGAAGATAGAGGGCAATAAGGCTATTGTTACCGCAGAGGGCGACGGTGAGTTCCGTCTCCGCTGTGCAGCCATGAACGGCAGTGAAATTGAGAGCGTTCAGTCCACCTACGAATTTGTGGCGGAGGGCATCGGTGCTGCGGCTTACGACCCTTACGAATTAAACAGCGCCGGTCTTTTCGATTACCGTACCGACAAGGTAGTAGAAGGTATTGAACATGGCGTTAACTTCATGGGAAATGATGGTACCGCCATGGAATGTGTGGCAGGCTTTGACCACATGGATTTCGGTGACTATGGTACCGACAAGGTAACTCTTCCTATCTTTGCAAATACCAACGATCCGGTAACCATTCAGATTTGGGAAGGCAAGCCGGGCGCGGCAGGCAGTACCTGTCTGTATGACGGCGTGTACCACAAGCCGGGCCAGTGGATGGTATTCCAGCCGGAAACCTATACACTCAGCAAGAGATTAAAGGGAGTAACTTCCGTTTATATTGCAACAAGAGATACGTATCAGTTAAAGGGCATTGTTTTTGAAAAGCAGGAGAAGGCTTTTGCAAAGCTTGCCATGACAGACAGAAACTTCCTCTATGGGGACAGCTTTACTGTAAATGGGGACACTATCGAAAAAATCGGTAACAACGTAACCATCGGTTATGAAAATATGAATTTTGGTGCAGAAGGAACAAAGAAGATTACTATCTGCAGCCGTTCTCCGCTGGTGAAGAGCCCGGTTCAGATCCGTTTCAAGACCGAGGCCGGTGACAGCGTACAGGTAGTTCAGGTGCCTGGTACCGATGCATATACTGAGCAGACCTTCGAAATCGAAGCACTGGTTGGTAACGGTACTGTAGAATATATTTTCTTACCGGGCAGCAATTTTGATTTTGCATGGTTTAAGTTCGAACAGTAAGTTTGTAAGAAAGAGGATAAACAAAACGTTATGAAAACAAAAGGACCAAAGCTTTTTACAGCAATGAAGGGGTATACAACAAAGCAGCTCACCAAGGATATCGTAGCCGGTATCCTGGTGGCTATCATCGCATTTCCGCTTTCCGTGGCACTGGCCATTTCCTCGGGCATGTCTCCGGAAACGGGCTTGTATTCCGCAATTATCGGTGGATTTTTCGTATCTGCCTTTGGCGGAAGTAAGGTAAACATTGGTGGTGTTACCGCAGCAACCGTAATGACCGTATTTACCATTATCGAAGAATTCGGTTTGGCAGGACTTGCAGTAGCATCCATGATTGCGGGTGTGATTTTGATTTTACTCGGACTTTTAAAAGCCGGTGTATTACTCCGTTATATTCCGAGAACTATTACTTTGGGCTTTACCGCCGGTATTGCCATGGGTATTTTCTCCGGGCAGTTAAAAGGCTTCTTTGGCCTTGAAATGGGAGCAATTCCGGTAAAGGTACTGGATAAATTTGCTGCCTATGCAAAAGTAATTCATACCATTGACGTTCCAACACTTGCCATAGGCCTGCTTGCTATGGTAGTATTAGTTATATTACCGAAGTTTTTGCCAAAGGTGCCAAATTCCCTGGCGGCCATTCTGGTAACTACTCCGGTGGTACTGTTATTAAAAAACAAGGGGATTGAGGTAGCAACCATTAAGAGCGTGTACGGCGATTTGCCGTCCCATTTCCCAATGCCAAAACTGCCGCAGTTTTCCTGGCAGCTGGTGCTGGATGTATTCCCATCCGCAGTTACCCTGGCAATCCTTATTGCTATTGTATCCCTGCTTGCCTGTGTGGTAACCGACGGTCTTATGGGAGAGCGCCATGACTCCAACCAGGAGTTAATCGGTGAAGGTATTGCCAATATCTTCTGTGGTTTGTTTGGTGCGGTTCCTGTGGCCGGTGCGGTGGCCAGAGCGTCCAACAGTGTCAAAAACGGTGGACGTACTCCGATTGCCGGTATTGTACATAGTGTAGTGGTAACCATCATCCTGCTTTGTATGATGCCGCTGGCAGGCTTTATTCCGATGCCGACTCTGGCAGCAATTCTTATTCTTGTTGCTTATAATATGAGTAACTGGCGTGAGTTCGTGTATATGGTAAAGCATGCTCCAAAATCCGATGTTATTGTTTTGTTTATTACGTTCTTTACCGGTGTGATATTTGATTTGCTCACTGCGGTAGAGGTTGGTGTGTTCTTATCTGCCATCCTGTTCCTTGGCCGTATGACCAATGTAACCAGTATCCGCCGTTGGACCAACTTAAAGGATGATATTCCTTATGCCGGTCAGACCCAGGAATACAAGGCAATTCCAAAGCATACCCTTGTTTATGAAATTGAAGGACCGATTTTCTTTGCAACGGTAGATAATCTGATTGAACAGATTGTGTGGAAGGATACCACCCGCGTGGTTATTGTCCGCATGAGAAGCGTATCCACTCTGGATATTACGGCTATCCGTGCTTTAGAAAATCTTCTGACCCTTTGTCAGAAAAAGCAGGTTACTTTAGTATTTTCCCATGTACTTAAGCAACCGTATGATGTTATGAAAAAAGCTAAATTTGTCGATAAAGTCGGTGCGGAGAATTTCCGCCCAAATATTGATGCAGCCTTAGAGCATGCAGAAGCAATTGTAGTAGAAGAAAAGAGACGGCGCATGGAAGCCGAAAATAAAGCACAGTAGTGCAGGAAGGCGGTGAAGCAAATGAAAAAAGGTATTCTTGGTATAGTAGTAACGGCAGGACTTCTTCTGTTTGCTTCCTGCGGACCAAAGGAGGGGGTAGGACCTATTACCTTTGATAATAACGGCAATACTCCGACTCCGATTGTGGTTCCGACCTGTACGCCAACCGCAACGCCGAGTCCGGTTCCGGGTCTGCATCCAACAGCGGCACCAACAGCGGCACCAACAGGGAAGCCGACGGTAACACCAACAACGGTACCAACCGAGACTCCGATACCTACTCCAACGCAGCCGGCCGAACCAACTGCCGGACCAACTGCTGAACCAACCATTGAACCAACAGAAACACCGAGCCCGAAACCAACATCTACGCCGACTCCTAGCCCAACGTCCACACCGACGCCGAGTCCGGAGCCGACACCGGAACCAACGTCTACACCGACGCCGAGTCCTACACCGAGTCCAAGTCCGACTCCAACCATCAATCCGGAGCCTTTGGTAAATCATGGCTGGCAGAAAACGGTAAGTATTGATGAAAAATATATCATTGTATTTCCGGAATTATACCGGGAGTCCTCTGTTGAAAAAACAGACCGTGAGCTTGCGGTTACATACTTCTGTAAGGATAATTCCGATGTAGAATTTGAAATCCGTTATTGCATGCAGCAGACGAGAGAAGAATTAATTTATGAAATTCTTTCCGTAGGCGGTTCGGTTTTGGAAGAACGTCCGGAAGAAAGAAGAACAACCTGCCTTTGGCAGGCGGGGAATACTATGCATTGCGCTATTTTCATTGACACTCAGTATCCTCAGTCACTGCTTGGTACTGCTTTTGGAGAAGAAGAGTGGATTAATGGTGTTATGTGGGTGGTATTTTCTTACCCGGCAGAGCAAGCGGAACTGTATGAGATGGAGCAGTACCATTTTTATGTAATTGACAATGTGGAGGAGTAAATTATGTCAGACAAACTGGAACAGGCAATGAAAAAGATACATATTTACCTTGCCAATTGTAAAGAAAGTGCATATTCCAGCGAAGATTTGATTGTGTCCAAGAAGCGCATGTTTTCTCTGTTGGAGGAGTTGAATTATGCGGTATATGATGCCATGGAGGAGTATGAAGTAACTGTGGCAGCCAGAGACCGCGGTATTGCCCAGGCAGAACGTATGGCGGCGGACATTAAGGATGAGGCGCTGCTTAGAGCTGATGAAATCCACGCCTCTTCCCTGTTATATACCCAGGAGGCAATTGCGGATTTGAAAAATGCCATGGAGTATATGCATGAAAAGGTACGTACAGAGTACGAAATGATGATGAAAAACTATCAGGAACGTCTGTATTATCTGGAACAGGATTCCATGGAGGTGTTGTCCCAGCTGCAGACAAAGGCCGATGCGAAGGTGTATCTGCACATGATAGAGGATATTAAAGCAAAGCGCAAAACCTTGCCGGAGGATATCGAACCACTAATGTCCAATTCCAGAAATGTGGGCAGTGTGGCTTCTTCGGATGCTTACGAGGCCCCTGCCGATGAATTTGAAAGCAAGTTATCTTCTGCCATTGTGGTAGAAGTTCATGATACTCCAAAGATTCCGGAGGGCTTTGGCAAAAAGAAGAAAAAAGGCAAGTCTTCTCCGGGTGGTGATGCTGCAGTCACAGCCCAGGAGCTGGATGCAGAATATTTTGCATTCCAGGAAGAGCAGCAGAAAGCTCTGGAAGCCCAGTTGTCTGATGAGGACGGCGAAGAGGAGGAGGCAGGTGCAGAATCCATATTCGGCGCTTTTAAGAAGCTTGGTTTTGGAACGAAGAAAAAATAAAAACAGTGAGGTACCTTGGGGTACCTCATTTTTTGACTTTTTTTATGAAAAGAAAAAACCTCGAATCCTGCTTAGATTCAAGGTTTTCAGTAAAAAATATTTAATGCGGAAGGCGGGACTTGAACCCGCACGCCCTACGAGCACATGATCCTTAGTCATGCCTGTCTGCCAATTCCAGCACTCCCGCATCTTGCAATGCAAGCGGTACTCTGTTGAGCACTTTGATAGTATACACTATTATTTTTAATTTGTAAATACCTAATTTTAATTTTTTTAAAATTTTTTCAACAATTTATTCAGATATAGTATCAAGGGTAGGAACGTATACACCCTCTGTCTCTTTTTCAAAGGATAAATGATAGGATTCGCAGAAATCATTCAGTCTGTTCATAATGCGTTCTGCTTCGCTTCCGGTTTGTGGTGTTGGACGGTAGTCGTTTCTTTCGGTAACAGAGGATACACTGCACGGGATAATCCGGACAGGACTTTCTTCAGGCTGTAATATGCCATCGGTGAAGGAAAAGGTCTGCCGGAAAATCATGGTATCTTTGTCCTTTGGATTGGTATTTCCGCCAAAGCAGAAATTGCCAAGACTGTATACGATATAGGAGCCGTTGTACTGCTCTATGGCCTGCAGAACATGAGGATGATGTCCCAGCACAAGGTTTGCACCGAGGTCAATGGCATACCTGGCAAGCTCCGGTTGTTCGTCCTTCAGCTTTTGGGTGCCTTCCGTGCCCCAATGGAAAGAGGTAATAATGAGTGCCGTATCCTGCTTCTTTGCTTCGGCAATGGTTTTATCAAGCAGGGCTTTGGAACCCTCGATGCCGTTTTGACGGACATAGACGGAAATCATGGCAATTTTGATATCCTTTATGGTGGTGTAACCGATGATGTCCTCGTAAGAATAAATAATGCCGGCCTGTTCTAAAATGTCTTTTGTGTCATCGTGGCTGATTTGACCGTAGTCTTTGCTGTGATTATTGGACATGCAAACCGCTTCTACGGAACCCTCAGTTAAGATGTTTACATAGGTCGGGTCGCCCCGGAAGGCAAATGTTTTATCCTGTCGTTCGCCCCGGGCGGAAAGAACGCCTTCCAGATTTACCAAAGTTAAATCATCTTCTGCAAAGTAAGGAAGTACGTTGGAGAAAAAGTAGGCATCGTCCTGAACTTTATCATACATTTTGTAAAAGTTTCTTGCGGAGTTCTGGTTGATTAAATCGCTGCCCAGGGTAACGTCTCCTGCAAAAGAGCAGGTGATGGTAGTAACAGCCGGGGTTGGCGTAGGAGTTACGGTCGGACTTGGTGTCGGTGTTGGTGTATTAGTAGGCTCCGGTGTGGGAGTACTTGTTGCGGTAGGGACGATAGTGCTTGTTGGAGTGGCAGTTGGTGCCGGAGTAACAGTTGGCGTTTCTGTGGGAATCATGGTGGGAGTCAGGGTTGCTGCCGGAAGGATGGTTGGACCGGTGGTCGCTGCCGGAGAGGGACCCGGAGTGCTGCAGCCATAAAGGCAGCAGGCAATACATAAAGAAGCAAACAGAACAGTGTATTTGGAGCGGTTCATAAAAGACCTCCTTATCATTGGTAAATTTGTATAAAGAAAAAACAGACGAGAAATCCTCGTCTGTCTATACTGCATTTTAATGCGGATGAGGGGACTTGAACCCCTATGAGAGTAATCTCACATGAACCTGAATCATGCGCGTCTGCCAATTCCGCCACATCCGCAATCTGCCTAGATAGTATATCATTGAGAACATCATTTGTCAAACGTTTTTTTGGAAATTTGAAAACAAATTCATCTTAATATTCCGACACTTTTTGCCGATATAATATACGACGAAGGTGAAGTATGCTCTTTTTCAAAAAGAAAGGCTAAGGTATAGACTATGAAGAAAAAATCTGTGATAAAATATATTCTGCCGGTGGCAGTCATGGTTCTTGTTTTTACAGCATGGTTTGGAACAAGGCAGGCATCCGGTGCGGTGCAGCGGTTAGAGGAAATAGAGGCTTATTATGTGGGCGCTGCGGTGGAAGTCGGAAAAGAAGTCAATGTGAAGGATATATATCTTTCTGCCAAGTATTATGTTTCCAGCGGACAAAGCGGTTATTATGATTATGAGGATGTGAAGAAGGGTTTTACCATTTCTCCGTCGGTTATAAAAAACAAAGGAGATAATCCGATTGTAGTCACATATAAAGATAAAACCTGTATCCTTACCGTGCCTGGCAAGGTGGCAGAATCGATTACTGCGGATTACATAGGTGAGGATTTATATGTGGGCGCCACAATTCCTGTGGGTAAAGTGGAAGTGTATGCCTATTTTAGTGATGGAAGCTATGAAAAGGTCCGTAAGTTTAACCTGGATTCCAATACGGTAGCTAAGGCCGGTTCCAATACAGTAACTGTTGTATACGAAGGAAAAACTGCAGAAATTTTTATTAATGGTAAGGAACCATTAGCTGTAGAAGAACTGATGGCTTACTATATCGGTAAACCGGTAATTGCGGGCAACGACATCAGTAAAAATGATATCGAAGTGCAGGCGCTGTATAATGATGGTACCATAAAGCAGGTAAAGAATTTCAATATCAGCCCGTCTGTTGCCGAGCAGGAAGGTGAAAATGAGATTACCATTACCTATGGCAATATGGAAACGGTAGTTCAGGTCTATGCGGAGGCACGTTATGTGACAGAAATGCGGGCACGTTATGTAGGTCCGGGTGTCATTGTGGGCAAGAAGGTGCCAAAGGAAGAAATAGAGGTTATAGTTACCTACAATGATGGCACTGACGAGGCAATTGATACTTACGAAATGTATGGCGATGAAATTTTATTTGAAGGCGAAAATATGGTACTGGTATATTGTGATGCCTTCATGGAAGAAATCATTGTTCCGGGTGTAATTGGTTTTGCGGCCAATTACGATAATGCCGTTACCAATTATTTTGCCAGTCCGGATTATTCCCACTATACGGAGGTTACCCTTGGAATGTCACCGGAACTGGAGCCGGACAAGTTCATGCTGCGTAAGGCAGATGAGGATATGGTAGAATATGTGGTACAAAGGGTTGTCTTCACCGATAAGTTCATAGGGTTTGACCTATTCTATGATGATGATGAAATGGTGCTACAGTTTCCGATGGCGATGAAGGTTACTGTTCCGGAGGATTTCGATCCGGAAAGGTTCGGTGTGTATTATACGCCAAATAAAGCAACTATTATGGCAAAGGTAGATGGGGAATTCCTTGACGAAGAACAGACGGAGTATGAATTTATCGTATACGAGCCGGGTACCTATATTTTAGTGGATGTAGAGTCCAATCGTCTGGTAGAGGAAATCATTGTCCAGACAGAAGTGGAGTTAAAGGAAAACAGAAGCTTCTCCTTAAATCCAATGGTATTTCCGCTCAGTGCAGAAAACAGAGAGGTCACTTACTGGTCCTCCGATGAGGATGTAGCAACGGTATCCAAGAACGGTAAAATCCGTACCCATTCGGAAGGAACCTGCGAAATCTGGATTGAAGCCCAGGACGAAAGCGGAGTATTTGTGATTGTAACAGTGGAAGTAAAAAACGGTAAAAAACGCAAGTAAATATTCTATTTATTTTCGGTGGAAAGTATGTTATAATAAAGGTACGATAACTATGGGGTTATAGTAAAATATATAGCGTAAAACGCAGAAATGAGGCCTGTATGAATAAGATTATTACAATAAGCAGACAGTACGGCAGCGGAGGAAGAGAAATTGGGGCAAAGCTGGCAGCAAAGTACGGGATTCCGTTTTATGATAATGAGATAATTACACGTGCGGCTAAAGAAAGCGGCTATGCGGAAGCGGCGTTCCATAACGCAGAAACAAAGGCAACCAACAGCCTTCTTTATTCCATTGCCATGGGTATGAGTGCTTACGGCAACCAGGAAATCGGGTTCTCCCAGTTATCCTTGGATGACCGCATTTATCTTGCCCAGTCCGACGTTATCCGCAAGGTGGCTGAAGAAGGTCCGTGTGTAGTGGTGGGCCGTTGTGCAGACTATATTTTAAAAGAAGTGCCAAATGTTATTAACATCTTTATCCATGCGGATTTAGAGTTCAGAAAGGAACGTGCCGTCCGTGTAAATAATTTAAGTCCGGTTAAGGTAGAAGAGGCTATCCACAAAATGGATAAGAGAAGAGCCAATTACTACAACTATCATTCCGGTGAAAAGTGGGGCAAGGCAACCAATTATGACTTATCGGTAAACAGCAGCCACATCGGTATCGACAATACGGTAGAGTGTATTAAGGCCTTCATTGACAGCCTTCCGGAATAATCTTAAGATTTTCTTAAAGGAACGAAATAGACTATAGGAAGCATTGCTATTTTAGTAATAAGACGCTATAATAAGGGGGAGATTTTTCTCTCCCTTATTTTTTTGTAACTTTTTAAGGAAAATTTGCGTCTAATTAATGGGAAAGCGACATTTCCTTTATTAAAGCGAGGTGAGTTTGTTGGGTAATACGCCGCAAAAGGTGATAGAAGTTAAAAATGTCCGTAAAATTTACCGGATGGGTAATGAAAAGATATATGCAGTGGATGATGTAAGTTTTGATATTTTCGAAGGGGAATTCTGTTGCCTGTTTGGTACTTCCGGTTCCGGTAAGTCCACGCTGTTGAATTTAATGGCGGGAATCGAAAAACTGACCTCCGGTCAGATTCTGATAAAGGGACGGCCAATCCACAAACTGAACGAAACAAAGCTGGCCAGATTCCGGCAAAAGTATCTGGGTTTCGTTTTCCAGTCTTATAATCTGATTGGCACCATGACAGCACTGGAAAATGTGGAGCTTCCGCTGGTATTTAAGCGGATGCCAAGAAAAAAACGCCGTGCCATGGCAAAGGAAATGCTGGTAAAGGTCGGATTAAAGAACCGTCTGCAGCACAAACCAAAGGAAATGAGCGGCGGTCAGCAGCAAAGAGTCGGTATTGC
>JAZNXI010000012.1:0-2555 GCA_045593825.1 Lachnospiraceae bacterium | reverse complement strand
GCTAAGGTTAAAGAGCTTGTAAGATAATTCAGGTGACTGATACAAAAGCTTCGGGAGTTTCCCGGAGCTTTTTTCTTTGAAAAGATTTCTTGAATTCGATTCCGCAAAATGATATACTTTATATGATGGCCTGAAAGGACGGAATTTTATTTATGGACATGTATTTAAACAGTAAAAAGCCAAAGTACAAGAAGTTTTTTAAATCGCTTTTTTGGTGGATTATAGAGATAATTCTTGTTATTTTGGCTGCTTATCTGATTATTGAATATGCGGTGGAAAAAACAACCATGATGGGTGTTTCCATGAACACAACATTAAATGACGGCGAAAAAATCATTATAAATAAGCTGGCTTATGTTCGTAAGGAACCAAAACGTAATGATGTTATTGTATTCAGCCAAAGCAAAAGCGGACATGGTTATTATAATATAAAGCGTGTGATTGGTTTGCCCGGTGAAACACTGGAAATCGTAAACGGTGAGGTTTATGTAAACGGTGTTAAGCTTCAGGAGGTAATTCCCGTAGAGCAGATGCGTGTGGCAGGTCTTGCGGATGAAGCAATTGTCCTTGGAGAAAACGAGTTTTTTGTTTTAGGAGATAACCGCAATTATAGCGAAGACAGCCGGTTTGCCAACATAGGAATTGTTGTCAAAAATGACATTATCGGAAAGGCCTGGATGCGTTTAGAGCCATTTTCGATTATAGATAAGATTAATAGGGAAGACTAAAGATTAGTGTTTGATAGCAACAGGAGGAAATAACATGCATTATCAGTGGTATCCGGGACATATGTCCAAGGCTAAGCGCCAAATGCAGGAAGATATTAAGTTAATTGATGTGGTAATTGAGCTGGTGGATGCCAGAATTCCGTACAGCTCTAAAAATCCGGATATTGATTTCCTGGCAAAAGGAAAAGACCGGGTAATTCTTTTAAACAAGGCAGATTTGGCCGATGAACGTGCTACAGCTGCATTTAAGAAGTTTTATGAGTCCAAGGGCTTTCATGTATGTACCGTTAATTCTAAGGGTGGAAACGGCGTAAAAAACGTTATGAATACAGTTCGTACCGCCTGCAAGGCAAAAATTGAAAAAGACAGGGCAAGAGGTATTATCGGCCGCCCAATCCGTGCCATGATTGTGGGTATTCCAAACGTAGGTAAATCCACATTTATCAATTCCTTTGCAGGTAAAGCCTGTGCAAAAACAGGAAATAAGCCGGGTGTCACCAAAGGAAAGCAGTGGATTCGTCTCAGCAAGGAGCTGGAACTTTTGGACACACCGGGTATCCTTTGGCCAAAGTTTGACGACCAGAAGGTAGGTCTGCATATTGCTATGATTGGTTCCATCAATGAAGATATTTTAGACCAGAACGAACTTGCAATTAAACTTCTTGACTATATTATGACCAATTATAAGGGGTATGTCCAGGGTCGTTACAATGTAGAGGAAGAAGGCACCGGAGAGGATATGTTAAAGAAAATCGCAGACAAGCGTGCCTGCAAGAAAAAGGGCGGCGAGCTGGATTTAGAAAAGATGTCTTCTTTTATTGTAGATGATTTCCGCGGCGGAAGAATCGGGAAGGTAACCCTGGAGCGTCCGGAGGATTTTGAAACACCGGTAAAAACAGAATCCCAGCCAAAGAACGAGGAGTAACCATGGAAAAAATATCAGAAATAAAAGCAGTCTTAGAGGCTGCCGATATAGCAGAACTTCCTTTTATAATGGAAAAATATTCTTCCGATGAACGTGAAGGAGTTAAAAAACTTTTGGCAAAGGCCGGGAAGAAGCTGGATGCATATGCCAAAGAGCTGGAACGCACCGAAAATATGAAGATATATGAAAAAAAATATTGGGATTATTCTTATATCTGCGGTATTGATGAGGTGGGCAGAGGTCCGCTTGCAGGTCCTGTGGTTGCTGCGGCGGTAATTCTTCCGAAGGACTGCAATATTCTATATTTAAATGACTCCAAGCAGCTTTCCGAGCAAAAAAGAGAAGAGCTGTTTGAGGTTATTATGGAGCAGGCGGTTTCTGTCGGTATTGGTGTAGTTTCCCATGAGCGTATTGATGAAATCAACATTTTACAGGCCACCTATGAAGCAATGCGCCAGGCAGTCAGCAAGCTTTCCGTGACTCCGGATTTATTATTAAATGATGCGGTAACCATCCCGGAACTGACGATGAAGCAGGTACCGATTATCAAAGGTGATGCAAAAAGTATTTCCATTGCAGCAGCCAGCATTGTTGCCAAGGTAACCAGAGACCGCATGATGGTAGAACTGGATAAATTTTATCCGGAATATGGTTTTGCCGGTAACAAAGGCTATGGCTCTGCGGTACATATTCAGGCTTTAAAGGAAGTCGGACCATGTAAAATTCACAGAAGAAGCTTTATAAAGAATTTCATAAACGAGGAAGCATAAACAATTAGTATAATCATATTTCACTAAAAAGGGAGGGACCGTATGGAAGAAGAAAAAAAGACTATTTCAACAAACACCGCTATATTATTCAACCCTTTCCTTCTCTCTCTCTCTCTCTCTCTACAAATAAAA
>JAZNXI010000011.1:0-31023 GCA_045593825.1 Lachnospiraceae bacterium | reverse complement strand
AGCCAGGATCAAACTCTCATGTTGAAATGTTTGTTTCCTCTCAGAACTCACTCTGGCTTCTTATTCCTAAAAAGCAAAGGTTCGTTCCGTACTGTGATTTCTCACAGATTTTTTACTGTTTCTAAGGCTTGGCATCTCTGCCAGTTCTTAGAATGAAAATTCATTGAATTTTCAGGGTTGTTTCACTGTTTAATTATCAAGGTTCGTTTGTTGCTGCTTTCGCAAGCGACTTCGTTATTCTAACACACTTCATTTTCAATGTCAAGCACTTTTTTAAAAGTTTTTGAAAAAGTTTTTTGAATTGTTTTAAACATTCGCTCATTTCAAACAGCTTTGCTATGTTACCACATGATTTGTGGTTTGTCAACAACTTTTTTCATTTTTTTGAAAATTTGTTGTTGAACGGAGAAGGAGGGATTTGAACCCTCGCGCCGCTATTAACGACCTACTCCCTTTCCAGGGGAGCCCCTTCAGCCGCTTGGGTACTTCTCCAAATTGCTAAATAAATAATTCATATGAAGGAACAACTGTGAACCAGATATTCCAAACGGAGAGTGTGGGATTCGAACCCACGGTTCCTTTCGGAATCACTGGTTTTCAAGACCAGCTCCTTAAACCACTCGGACAACTCTCCGAACAGTGCTTTGTTATCTTACCACTCACTGCAAAATATGTCAAGCACTTTTTTTAACTTTTTTAAACTTTTTTCGATATTGTATAAAAAGTAGGTACAACTACCGCATTTTCAAAAAGCATTCCGCTACCGCAATATCTTCCGGAGTAGTTACTTTAATGTTTTCATAACTGCCTGCCAGCATGGTCACATGTACATTTCCATATTTACGAACTACCATGGCATCATCCGTTATGGATTTGTCTTTACACTCTATTGCTTTATTATAAGAAGAAAGCGCCAGTTCATAAGAAAAACACTGCGGTGTCTGAGCCACCCAAGTACGACTACGTTCCGGTGTGGAAACAATTTCCTCTTCTTCATCCACGATCTGTATGGTATCCTTTACCGGCATGCCAACCACACAGGCACCGCCTTCTTTTACGGAACCTATTGCCTTATTAATAATATGAGAAGAAATCAATGGTCTTGCACCATCATGGATCAGCACATAAGCTGCATCCTCCGCAGCCATGAGTCCATGCCAAACCGAATGATACCGTTCCGCACCACCCTCTACTATATGAGTTACCTTCTTTATTTGATACTTCTCAACAATCTCTTTTTTACAATATTCCTGTTCTCCGCTGCCGGTAACCAAAACAATATTGTCCACATCACTTGCCTCAAATGCCTGTAATGAATAAAACAGTACCGGTTTTCCCAATAAGGTCAGGTACTGTTTTGGTATATCACTGTTCATTCGTGAACCTTTGCCTGCAGCGAGAACGATAGCGGTCACCTTTCCTGCCACTTTATCGCCCTCCCAATATTAATCTAACGCTGTCCTATCTTTAAATTTGGCACTGCATTTAAATCCAAACCGTGACGCACGCCCTTCTTATATTCGTAGTAAGCAGCCGCACCAATCATTGCCGCATTGTCGGTACAATATATCGGCGAAGGGAAAAATAATGTTTTACCGGCTTTTTTACATGCCGCTTCCATACCTGCCCTCAAAGCCGAATTGGATGCCACACCACCGGCAAGTGCTATTTTATCAATGCCGTATTCTTTTGCTGCCTGCAGAGTCTTATCTACCAGTACGTCCACTACCGCTGCCTGGAAAGAAGCAGCCACATCAGCCCGGTTGATTTCTTCCCCTACTTGCTCCGCATGGTGAAGATAATTTAATACCGCAGATTTTAATCCGCTGAAACTAAAGTCATACGGGCATCCCTCCACTTGGGCACGCGGAAACGCAATAGCTGACGGATTACCTTCTTTTGATAATTTATCCACCTTAGGTCCACCCGGATAACCAAGGCCGATGGCACGGGCAACCTTGTCATAAGCTTCACCTGCCGCATCGTCATGGGTTCTTCCTATAATTTCGTATTCTCCATATTCTTTTACAATCACCAGATGAGTATGACCTCCGGATACAATCAGACAAAGGAACGGAGGTTCCAGTTCCGGATGCTCAATATAATTTGCGGAAACATGTCCTTCAATATGGTGTACTCCGACCAAAGGAATTCCTGTAGCGTAACTGATAGCCTTAGCTTCTGCCACGCCAACCAGGAGTGCACCAACCAGGCCGGGGCCGTAAGTGACACCAATGGCGTCCATCTGACCAAGCTCCATATTTGCTTCGGCAAGTGCCTCTTCAATTACCTGATTAATTTTTTCAATGTGCTTTCTGGATGCAATTTCCGGCACAACACCACCATACAAAGTATGAAGGGCAATTTGCGAAGAAATTACATTAGATAAAACCTCTCTTCCGTTTTTTACAACCGCCGCCGCGGTTTCATCACAAGAGGATTCAATTGCAAGTATATACGTATCGTTCATGATATTCTTCCTTATTGGTTATTCTTCAATTTCTATCGGGTCTGTCAGACGCCAGCCAACAATTTTCCAACGCCCCTTCTCATCTTCACGAAGAAGAAATTCTTCATAAGTACGGGCAGGCAACTCTCCTTTGGTACTCATGGTATAACTGGCAATAATGCTGGCAAAATGATTGTTACCATCCTTCCATTCTATAACACTGCTCTGCTTTTGTACACGGTACATCGCCATTTTGTTTTCTTTTGCTTTGGCCGCATCGATTTCCGCAGCCAAATTATTGGTAAATGTATCTAAAGGATTGTTTTCTAAAAACTCTTCATCAAAAAGTTTTCTTTGAAACTCTACAAGATTTTTGAATTCTTCTTCGGATATCTGCTCATTGTGATAGCACTTGGAAACGCGGGAAAACAGACGCACTACCTCTCTTACAGTGGCAGGATAATTCCGGTCGATATCTTTGGCCAAAATATTCTGAACCTCTGTATTCGGCTTTTCATCTTTTGAAAACATCCCGTCTTCTTCCCGCTGATTCAAAGCAATAAATAAGCCAAGAACGACAGCGCCGATTACACATAATGTTCCGATTAATTGTGCCAGTTTCTTTCCCTTCATATCACTCCCACCTTTCCTTATTATTCATCTTTATCAAACTCCAGAGTTATACTCATGCCGTCCTTGCCACATTTTGTTTCCGGAAAAATCCGCTTAGCTTCCGGCAGTGCATCCTTGGGACGCACCAGGGAAGGACTGTAATGAGTCAACCAAAGTTCCTGTACTCCGGCTTCTTTGGCAATCTTTGCTGCCTCCGAGAAGGTCATATGCTTATACTCTGATGCTCTGGATTTTTTCTCCTCATCGCCATACATTCCTTCACATATTAATAAATCGGCATTATCTGCATGTTTTACAAGACTCTGGGTTGGTCTGGTATCGGTACAGTAGGTCACTTTTATTCCCTTTCGTTCCGGTCCGAGCACCATATCCGGCGTATAAGTCATTCCCTCTGCCTCAATAACCTCGCCCTTTTGCAGGCGGTTCCAATACATCAGCGGAATATTTAATCCTTTTGCCTTTTCTGCATAGAACCGTCCACCACGCTTAATGGACAGAGTATAACCATAACAGATAACATTATGGTTTACCCGGAACATATCGATTTGGTAACCGCAAAGTTCCAAATGCTGCTCCGGTTCCGTAATCTCCATAAATTTTAATTCAAACGGAAGTTCCGGTGCAATTACCCGAAGAGCATTTACCACACGCTCCAGCCCCTTTGGTCCAACCAGGGTTACCGGTTCCTTCCGCTCTGCATTTCCCATGGAAAGAAGAAGTCCCGGAAGACCACTGATATGATCACCGTGATAATGGGTGAAGCAGATGACATCAATGTCATGACAGCTCCAGCCGCTTTCTTTCAAAGCAATCTGGGTGCCCTCCCCACAATCGATCAGCAATCCTTTTCCGTTATATCTTGTCATTAACGCTGTAAGCCAGCGTCCCGGAAGCGGCATCATGCCACCGGTTCCGAGTAAGCATATATCTAACATTACTTTTCCTCACTTTATAAAGCTTCCGTTCTGCTCTCCACTTTTGGCGGAATTTTGAATCCGGAAACCCAGTTATCATAACAGGCTTCACAAATAACCAGATGATGACGCTCCATGTCTTTCCCGGAAAAATATCCCCAGTCTTTCACGATGGTAAGCGAATCTTCCTTTTGTATTCCCTGCTTTTCTTTTAACTCTTTCCCGCAACAATTACACTTTAAAACTTCCACTGTGCATCCTCCATTCTTCCATCACGTATATAGAGTAATTATAAAGAATTTGCGGCATTCTGCCAATGGAACTTACTCCCACCTGTAGCAGAATGTTACAGTGTTTTACTCATTAAAACCGCATGCTCCACCGGATGCTCATAAAAATTTTTGCGGATGCCGTTTTCTTCAAAACCAAGACTTTGATATAAATGTCTTGCCGCTACATTACTTTCCCGCACCTCTAAATAAAGCACTGCCATACCAAGCTTTTTTGCTTCTTCTATAAGCACCGTCATCATCTGTTTGCCGACTCCACGGCACCTTGCGGATTCTTTTACGCAGACATTTGGTATTTCCGCTTCATCCAACACAAATAAGAAACCGCAGTAACCAAGAATTTCGCCTGCCTCTTCTGCCACAAAATAACGGAAATTAGATTTTTCCACAGTTTCCGTAAAAGCATTTAAGCTCCAAGGCACAGAAAAGCTTGCAGCTTCAATTTTTGCCACCTGCTCACAGTCTTCACTTGTCATGGGACGAATCTGCATTATTGTTCTCCTGCCTGTTTTTCCTTTAGTTCACGTTCTGCCTGGGATAAGCGCAGATAATCCGGTTCATGTTCCGCAGCACTCTCAATTACTCCGGCCTTGTAAAGCTCGATTGCTCTTGCTGCCAGAGCACCTGCTCTTTGCTTACTTGCATGAACAGGCGCAAAGGAAAACGGCACCGTTGTTTTTTCTTTTAAAATATCTGCAAAAGCTTCTACGCCGTCACCAAGATAGGTTACCGGCTCACCAACTGCATTGACTTTTTCGATAATTTCATCCACAAGCACTGCCATCTGGTCTTCCACAATAGAAAACCCATCTTTATTATAACGGTATAGACCTGTATACACCTGATTTCTTCTGGCATCCATTAACGGACAGATAACTCCTTCTGCGCCATACAGGTTTGCTGCGATTCCCTGAGTGGTAGGCACCGGAATAATCGGCTTGCCAAGCGCCAGACCAAGTCCCTTTGCAGTAGCAGAACCAATACGCAAACCGGTAAAGGAACCCGGACCTGCCGAAACCGCAATGGCATCAATTTCCTTTAATTCCAAACCAACCATGGACACAATTTCTTCCACCATAGGAAGCAGTGTCTGGGAATGAGTCTTTTTAAAATTTACGGTATACTCCGCCAGCATGGTATCTTCTGTAACAATGGCGCAGGATGCCACCAGACCGGAGCTTTCAATTGCTAAAATTTTCATACGTCACCTTCTATTGTGATTCTACGATAGTCGAATCCTTTATTTAAATCTTTTTCAATTAAGATTTTCTTACAGTTTTCCGGCAAAATCTCTTTAATCAATTCTGCCCATTCCACCAGACAGACACCCTCTCCGTAGAAACAATCCTCGTAACCGATTTCCTCCATTTCTTCAATGTCCTCAATACGGTATACATCAAAATGATACAGAGGCAAACGGCCCTCTTCATATATCTGCACAATAGTAAAGGTTGGACTGCTTACCGGCTCAAGTATGCCAAGCCCCGCCGCAAAACCTTTGGTAAAAATGGTTTTGCCCACGCCAAGGTCTCCGGAAAGGCAATACACCTCGCCGGCCTTTGCCTGTTCTGCCAGCTGTTTTGCTATTTCAAAGGTTTCTTTTTCAGAAAGGCTGTCCAAAATCTGTTTATTTTCCATCATAAAACCACTCTCTTATTTCTTTAGCTTTTTTGCCTGCTGCGGCAATGCACCGCGGATTAACTTCTTTAAATCTGCCAGCTGGTTACCAATCTCTTTTTTCGGCAAGATAAGTGCATTAGCTGCTCCCAGATATAAAATGATGCTTTTCCCTGTTTCGCGGATAAACACCACGGTATTCCATTCTGCAGAATCGGTATTATTGTCCTGGGAAACGGAAAAACCTCTGGTGTCAAACTTATAATACAACGGTTTAGCAAACATCGGTGACTTTTTTACCTGTCGGGATGCTTTATAAAGCAAAGATAACGGATTGATTACCGTAAATAAAGCAGACAAAGCTATCAACATAACAGTAACAAAAGCATTACCTTTTCCAAATCCCGCAACTAATGCGGCAATACCGGCAAAACTTAACGCATAGTTTATGATACCTGTCACTCCATGATAGGAATGCCAGTATAAAAAGTCAAACATATAAATCGTTTTCATTTGAACGGAAAACTTTACTTCTTTGTAGGACTCCATGAGAATTATTCTCCTTTTAGAATTCTGCTGATTGGCTTATAAATCAGCATGGTAAATACGGAAACAAGTCCGCACTTTAAAATATTTAACGGCGCCGTAGCAAAAAGAACAAAGGTAAACATGCTGTCAATGGCCTTGTTGGCTGCGGTTCCCATGGCAATTAAAGCTTCGATATCCATTTTAAATGCCTTGCTATATGCCGGAAGCAACAGATAGGCATTTAACAGACATCCTACCACGGCGCAAGTAACAGTACCAAGAATCAAACCAAGTAATGCGTTTTTCTTGGACTTCCTGTAGTAATACACCAAAGATGCCGGCACCACATAAGAACAACCGATTAAGAAGTTTGCAAACTCGCCAACAAATGCGGTAGTGGTTCCGTCCAGCAAAAGGTTCAATAAAACCTTTAAAAGTTCGATTAGTGCTCCGGCCCATGGTCCCATGGCAAAGGCGCCGATAATAACCGGAAGCTCGCTGGCATCAATCTTGTAAAACGGTGGAAGGAACGGAAGCGGGAACTCAAACAACATAAGCACAACCGCCACTGCGGAAAGCATTGCAATACTAACCATGTTTCTTGTCTTGTTCTTCTTATTCATTTTTTAATCTCCTCTCTCATCCAGACTTTACTGTCGGTAATGGAATTTCACCATTTCGGCAAAAGGATTTTCCTTTTGTTCGCGGACTGTACCGCCGGTCGGGAATTACACCCTGCCCCGTGAAGAATTACGCCTTAGGCGTCTGATATTTTTCTTTCACATCGAAATTCTGCTTACATAATCATAGTAAGCTGGATTCTCTTCTTAGCAACGTCAACGCTCATTACCTTAACATCCACGATGTCACCGACAGAAACTGCCTCTAACGGATGCTTGATGAACTTCTTGTTGGTAATCTGAGAAATATGAACCAATCCATCCTGGTGTACGCCGATGTCTACGAACACACCGAAGTCGATAACGTTACGAACGGTACCCTTTAAAATCATGCCTTCGGATAAATCCTTCATTTCCAGTACGTCGGTACGGAGAATTGGCTTTGGCATTTCTTCTCGAGGGTCACGGCCCGGCTTTTCTAATTCCTTGATGATATCCACAAGAGTAAGTTCGCCGATGCCCAGTTCTTCCGCCAGCTTCTTCTTATCACGGATCATGCCGCTTAAGTGGGATAAATCCTCACCTGTTGCAACAACGGCAGGCGCTGCTTTCTTTGCAGGTTCTTCTTTTACCGCTGCAGTTGGTGCTCCGCTTGTAGCAAAAGCATTTGCCATTGCCTGTCCGAAGACGGAATTTGTATTTTTAACCTGAATGGTCTTTGGTTCTTTCTTTTTCTGCTGCTTTGCCTTCTGCTCAGCAGCTTTTGCAGCCTTCTTTGCAGCTTCTGCCTGCTTGGCAGCCTTTTTCTGGTTTTCCTGCAGTTCCTTAATGTTTTCTGCTGTGAAACCAAGCTTTTCTAACAGCTGGTTTGCTGCATCGTAGGATTCCGGATGTACACTGGTAGCATCCAGTGGATTACTGCCACCTGCAATACGCAGGAAGCCGGCACACTGTTCAAATGCCTTTGGTCCCAGCTTAGCCACCTTAAGGAGTTCCTGTCTGGAAGTAAACTTACCGTTTGCTTCACGATATGCAACAATGTTCTTTGCTATGACTTTTGTAATACCGGAAACATACTCAAGTAAGGATGGTGAT
The DNA here is from genome assembly GCA_045593825.1 of Lachnospiraceae bacterium. GTDB lineage: Bacteria > Bacillota > Clostridia > Lachnospirales > Lachnospiraceae > SIG299. The sequence continues at coordinate 22,877 of JAZNXI010000011.1, read as the reverse complement.
GCGGTATTTAAATCGACACCAACCTTATTTACGCAGTCTTCTACGACGCCTGCCAGCGTTTCGCCCAGCTTTTTCTGGTTCATGTCGTGCTGATACTGACCAACACCGATAGCCTTTGGCTCAATCTTAACCAATTCTGCCAGTGGGTCCTGCAGTCTTCTTGCGATGGAAACCGCACTTCTCTGGGCTACGTCGTAGTCAGGGAATTCTTCTGTTGCCAGCTTACTTGCGGAGTAAACGGAAGCACCAGCCTCACTGGTGATAACGTACTTGGTAGGCACATTCATTTCCTTTAACAAATCTACTACAAATAACTCAGACTCTCTGGATGCGGTACCGTTACCGATGGAAATAAGGGTGCAACGGTACTTGCAGATTAAGTGTCTGACAATCTTCTTTGCTTCTTCCTGCTTGCCAGGAGACGGAATGGTGGCGTAAACCACTGCAGTGTCAAGCACCTTGCCGGTAGCATCAACAACCGCTAACTTACAACCGGTTCTGAAACCAGGGTCCCAGCCAAGCACAGTTTGTCCTACGATTGGAGGCTGCATAAGGAGCTGCTCTAAGTTCTTGCCAAATACTTTAATAGCACCTTCCTCCGCCTTTTCGGTTAAATCATTGCGGATTTCACGGTCGATGGCAGGGGCAATCAGACGACGGTAGCTGTCTTCCACCGTTGCCTTTAAGTATTCGTTGGTATTTGGGTTATCCTTAACAATAACCTTTGTTTCTAAGTAACGTAAGATTCTCTCCTCCGGAGCCTGAATCTTTACGGTTAAAATCTTTTCGTTTTCACCACGGTTTAAAGCGAGGATACGATGACCCGGAAGTGTAGATAACTTCTCACTGAAGTTATAGTACATTTCGTAAACACTTTCTGTACCTTCTTCCTTAGCAGAGGAAGAGATGCTGCCCTCTTCCATGGTGATTTCACGGATATAGCCGCGATAATCTGCTTCGTCAGAAATCTGCTCTGCGATAATGTCAAGCGCACCTGCAATAGCTTCTTCTGCAGTCTTTACTTCCTTTTCTTCGGAAATATATTCTGCTGCCACTTCGGTAAGAGGCACGGAAACTTCCTGTGCCATGATAAGTTCTGCCAACGGAGCAAGACCCTTTTCCTGAGCAACAGTAGCACGGGTTCTTCTCTTTGGACGGTATGGACGGTATAAGTCCTCCAATACAACCATAGTTGCTGCCGCTTCAATCTGCGCCTTTAACTCATCGGTAAGCTTGCCCTGCTCTTCGATACTGCGGAGTACCTGCTCCTTCTTTTCCTCTAAGCCACGAAGATAAGTAAGTCTTTCATCTAAATTACGAAGCACCTCATCATTTAACGCACCGGTAGCCTCTTTACGGTAACGGGCGATGAACGGAATGGTGTTTCCCTCATCAATTAATTTAACGGCCGCCTCTACCTGTTCGTAGCGGACGCCAAGTTCAGTTGTTAACTGTTTTAATATATCCATGCCTTGCCTCCTAAATGCAATTTTTCCCTAAATAATATCATATCATAAAATCCACTTCATGTCTATAAATCGGAAAAGTTTTTTATGTACCATACCCATCACGCTAAAAGACTCCGGCAACAGAAACAGTTGTAATTTCAGGGAATTTGTTGTATAATGTAGGAAAGAGAAGAAAAGGAGGAGGTCGCTTATGAGAATCGAACCGCTCGGAATCAGTTTTGGTTATTACACAAACCCATATGCATCCGGTGCCACCCGTGGCGCAGCACGCACTGCCATGGCAGACATGCTTCATGGTGATATGACCTCTGTCCAGCCGGTAGATGATGTACCGGAAGTCTTCTCCAACGACGAGGTAGACCGGGTTGTCCGCTCTCCTGAAGAAATGCAGCAAGACCGCAGAGATGCTTATGAGGTCATGAATTCCTTAACCCCTCGCAATGCTGAGCATTTAAATCCTGCTCTTGAGTTTAAAACAAATCCTCCGTTTAATGCGGAAGAACTCAACCTTCCGGGCGACGGCAAGCCGGCCAAAGGCGTAGAGGAAGAAGACCACAAATGTGAAACCTGCGAAAACCGCACCTACGTAGACGGTTCCAACGAAAATGACGTTTCCTTCAAATCTCCGGGTCACATTGCTCCTGAGACTGCAGCATCCAGAGTCATGGCCCACGAATATGAGCATGTAAGAAACGCTTATCAGGAAGATAAGGAAGAAGGCAAGGAATTAGTCAGTGTTTCCGTTTCCTTAAAAACCGCCATTTGTCCGGAATGCGGCAAAACTTATGTTGCCGGCGGCGAAACCAGAACCACTATGCGTAACGGCGTAGAAGAAAACCCATACGAAAAGCAGCAGGAAGCATATAGCAATTTTGCAAGCGGCAAAGCAGAAGGCTTTGAGGCTGCAGCATAAAACAAATAAGTTAAGGGCACCCGGTTGGGTGCCCTTTTTTACTGCCTTAGATGGCTAAATCAATATGCTGTACGTTTCCTACACCACCGCTTTCTTTTAAGAAAACTCCGGTGTTTCGGATAATGCCGTTGGTGTCATGGGTCTCTTCATTCTTTAAAGAGAACTCTGTGGATGCGCTACCAAGATAAATAGCACCCACATCTGCTTTCAGAAGAGAAATCTGAACCTTCTCTCCTTCTTCGTTTAATGTCCAGATGGACAAGTCATCAAATACGGAATCATTTTCATCAATCCAGCCGTTGCCGTCTTCGTCGTACTCAGCCAAATCCTTGAAACCACTGCCGGACTTGGTGCCAAACAACTCGCTGCCATCATTGATTTCTCCGTCTTTATTTTTATCTAATGCGAGGAATCCGCTGCCCTGCTCCGTAAAGGAAATTTCTTCCGCGGTGCCGTCGGCATTTAAGTCAAATAAGAACTTCTGGTCACTGATTTTACCGATGTCACCTTCTAAATTAAGTACCAGAGGGTCACAGGTTACCGGCATATCCTGCATAAAAACAGAATCGTATTTTTCACAGAAGGCTCTGGACATTTCTACTTCTATACCAAAAGAAATTTCTCTGCCGTCCTGGGTCTTAACACAGCCCTGGGACTGGAACGCCGTGTACTCCATCTCGGTATGGAAAGAAGATGTTACCACCACCTGCTTCCAGGTTGGACGCACCGCTGCTCCGCCTGCGCCGGAGGATATGGCAATCACCTTACCGCCGGAAAGGTTAGTTGCCCCGGCAAATCCAAGAGAAAATCCTCCTGCAGATGCTTTGCTTGCTTCCATGGCATCAATTCTTTTCTCAATCTTATCCGCCATGCAACCGGCATCCTTTAAACCAAGACGACGGTTCTGCATTCTCTTTAACATTTCCAGAATCTTTTTTAATGTTTCAATCTGGATATCCTCTTCGGATTGTACCGTAGGAACATTGTTGTTTTTTGCCTTTTCCGTCTCCGCCATAGCCATGGCAAGATTCTTTGCATTCTGCTTGTTACGTTCCTGCACCTGTTCTCTTAAAGCATTCTTTGCTTCCTGCTGTTTTTCCTTCATCTGTTCCACATAGCTTTTTGACTCGTCGGAAAACTCCAGGGTAGCCGCTTCGTCGGAACGCATAATCACCGACATAGAATGGGATTCCGTGTGGGTATACGAGGAATGTTCCGACTTCATCATTACGTTACTGTTTTCAATTTTCATAGTATCGCTTCCTTCCTTGGTTGCATGTTGCCCGAAGATAAATCCTTTTACCTCGGGACAGACTTCTGCCTGTATTAATAGTATCGGCATAAATTAGTTCAAAGTTTACAACTAAATAAAAAGACCGGGAGAAGCTCCGAAGAACTCCTCCCGGTTGAGGGAGCATCTTTATTCTGTTGCTACAGCAGCTTCTGCAATATCTGCTGTCACGTCTTCCTGCACAGGCATCTGCGCCGCCTGCACTCTCGGAAAACTTACCGTTACCTTAAACATATCGTCCTCCAAATCCACCTTTACCTTGCCGCCCTGAGCTTCCGTGAAGCTCTTTACAATAGCAAGACCCAGACCGGAGCCTTCCGTATTTCTGGAAACATCTCCGCGCTTAAAACGCTCCATAATTTCATCTGCACTGAAATTTATTTCTGCCGCGGAAACATTTTTATAGGTTACGTTTACCGTTTTTTCTGTCTGCTCCATGGAAACATACGCCCGGCTGCCGGTAAGCCCATACTTTAAAATATTCATGGTCAGATTTTCAAAAATCCGTCCGGTCTTCTGGGCATCCAGTCGGACCATCACCTTTTCTTCCGGAAGGTTCATTTTGAATGTGATACCTGAATTCATGATTTCCTCTTCCAACTCCATCTGCACTTCATGAATGAGTTGTACTAAATCCAAGTCCATCTTTTCCAATTTAAGCTCCCCGGAGGTTGCTTTACTGATTTCAAATAAGTCCTCAATAAGGGTCTTTAAACGGGCGGACTTTCTATCCAGTACATCCACGTAGTCCTTCCGTTCTTCCGCAGACAGTTCCTCGTTCTTTAATAAATCTACATAAGTAATAATAGCTGTTAAGGGAGTCTTTAAATCATGGGATACATTGGTAATGAGCTCCGTTTTCATCTTCTGGCTCTTTACTTCCTCCTGCACCGCCGTGTGAAACCCCTCCTGCACACCTGTCAGGGCCGTATTCAGTTCGTGAAAAATCCCAGCCTCCGCCACATACTCCACATCGGTAATTCCCCGTGCCATTTCCTCTGTGGTAGAAAGCATTACCACATAGTCGGTGCGGATTTTGTTCCACCATTTCTGAAGCAGCCAGAATACAAACAGGGAATATGGAATTGCAAGCAGTATACCAAAGAACCAGGTGCAGCAAAGCAGAGCAATTATAATAAAGTTAAGCACAACTGCCAGGAAGAAATTGCGGTTGCCCTTGTTTGAAAAATCGATGGTTCCGCAAAACTCCACCGTTTTTTTGCCCCAGCGGTACAGCCAAACAATAATTCGTCCCGTCAAAGTATTTTCCTTAAAGAACCGCACAAGGCCCTTGGCAAACAACTGGCGTACGTTGATGGCACACAGGTAAATTACAAAGAATACAGCAAACCAAATGACAACATTGGCTGCAAAAATGAAGTATTCCGCCCTGCCGTCTGCCATAATATCCTGCATGATGCCGACCCAATAGACCAGCAACCCCGGATACTCCATTTCAATTTGACTGCGCACAATAAAATCAGGCAGTTTTTCTCCTATCAGTAAAATTACCCCACAGCCCGCAAGAACAATGAGTTCTAAAGGAATATGTGCCTTCCAGCCCTCCTTTAATCCAAGAGGACGGATGGTTGGAAGAATCAGACCAAGCAAAATAACTACCGCCACTGCTGCCAAAACAAAGATAATATAATCCGGCCACATGGCTTCTATCGAATCATAGATGGTCCATCTGCTCAGAGAAACCTCCCGAACCAGTTCGTCATATACTTCGTTTTCACAGGCTAATATTACCGTAACTCCACAAATATCTCCATATTCCACCGTTTTCCCTTGGGAAGAATAATACCAGCTGTTCTCGAAATTGCGTGTACTATGACAACTTAATAAATGATAGTGTGCATTCTCTATGCCTTTGGATTCCCTCAGCCTCGGAACACCGTTTTCACCGAACTCAAACATTATGAACATCGGATTATTGATAGCTTCCGACGGATCCAGGGTTCCGCAACCGTTATCAATAGTTCCTGAATAAATAAAATATTTTACTCCGCTCTCTTCCAGCGCCTTTGGGTAAGTATCTTTATACCAGTCGGACAACGTTTCCTCTCTTAATCCATACCAGTAAAGGTGAGCATCTGTTTCAATATACTCCGGATTGTATTCGCCAAGAATGATTTCGCCTGGGTTCTTTCCATCCTGGTTCATCCGGTTATACCATTCCACATACATACCATCGACCAATGGATAAATCTCTTTCACATAGTCTCTTAAATGTTCCTGCTTCTCGTAATGAATTACATCCGAATAAACCAGTCTCGCTTCCTGCGTCATTCTTTGATACATTCTGCCAAAACCCCAGGCCAGCGCCGCCATCAGAACAACACTTACCAGCCAGCCTAAGAAACGGCCGGTTTTTCCGGTTTTCTTTTCGATTCTGTTCTCCATGTTATCCTCCTGTTCTACTTACTTTTCAGCTTCAATCTTATATCCAACGCCCCAAACCACTTTTACATAACGTGGATTCTTTGGGTCCAGCTCAATTTTTTCCCTGATTTTCCGGATATGTACCATTACCGTGTCAGTGGTGATTGCTTTTTCATTCCAGACACGCTCATACAGTTCCTCTGCAGAAAACACCCTGCCCGGATACTTCATCAGAAGTGCCAGCACCTTAAATTCCAGCGGTGTCAGTTTTACCGGATTACCATCCACCGTGACGGTAGCCTTTTCCTCGTCCAGCTCCAGGCCGCCTACCACAAGTACATTATCCTGCTTCGCTTCCACTCTTCCTTCCAGCGCTTCCATAAATTTGCGGTACCTGCGCAGCTGGGAATTTACCCTTGCCATCAGCTCCATCGGAGCAAAAGGCTTAGTAACATAATCATCTGCGCCCACATTGAGCCCGGTAATCTTATCAATCTCCTCCGACTTTGCCGTTAACATAATTACCGGAAAATCATGTTTTTCCCGAAGCTTCATCGTCATGGTGATACCATCCATTTTCGGCATCATCAAATCCACAATGGCCAGATGAATTTCTTCTTTTTCAATCACATCCAGACCTTCCAGACCGTTGGACGCACCAAATACGGTATAACCCTGATTTTTCAGGTAGATTTTTATGCCTTCCAAAATTTCCTTATCATCTTCCACAACCAAAATGTTTTTATAATCCATGATGTTTTTCTCTCCTGTAATTCCCTGCGCATCATTTTTGTTTTTCATGATTTCAGTATACTAAAAAAATCTTAAGAAGTCTCGCAAAAAAGCGAAAGATTTTCTTAAGATTTTTGTTAGTTTTTCTTTATTTACTACATTCGTGCAGCAGGCCCATCTTTAATTCAAACATGGCAGGGCTCATATCCAGATAATGTGGGTGGGAGTTATCAAAACGCTGTTCCTCCTGCCAGATTTCATTATCCAGTTGGTGACGCACATACTTGCGGATGTCGTCAAGCTTTGGAAGCTCATATACCAGCTCGCCGTCTTTGAAAATCTGCTGATGCAGATTCTTAAAGGTGCAATCCTCGAAGCTGCGGTTCTTCCAATACTTTAGCGGATCCACATAGCGTACCGGTACAGAGGTATCAATGACTTCGCCCTTTACGGTTAAGTAGTCTGCCACTGCCTTGCCCTCTTTATCATATACCCGGTACAATTCCTTGATGCCCGGATTGGTAATCTTCTCCACGGTTTCGGAAATCTTGATTTTAGGCTGGAATTCGCCATTCTTCTTTACTGCCACCAGTTTATACACCGCACCAAACACCGGATTGGTAGAAGAAGTGATGAGTTTCTCACCTACACCATAGCTGTCAATTAAAGCTCCCTGGCGGTTTAAGGAATGGATGGTATATTCGTCCAGACCGTTGGAAGCCACAATAATACAGTCCGTAAGTCCTGCCGCATCCAGCTGCTTTCTTGCCTCCTTGGAAAGATACGCCAAGTCGCCGGAATCCAAACGGATTCCCTTAAGTCTGCAGCCCTTTGGCTCTAAAATTTCCTTTGCCACACGGATGGCATTTGGCACGCCGCTCTTTAATACATCATAGGTGTCTACTAACAGCACAGTAGAATTCGGATAGCTTTCCGCATAAGCCTTGAAGGCTTCATACTCGCTTTCAAAGGACATTACCCAGCTGTGAGCCATGGTACCGGAAATCGGAATACCAAACATTTTGCCTGCCAGTACGGTTGCGGTACCGGATGCTCCGCCGATATAAGCCGCTCTGGCGCCATACACTGCTGCATCTACGTTGTGAGCACGGCGGGCACCAAAGTCGGACACCGGCTTGCCCTTTGCAGCACGTACAATACGGTTTGTCTTGGTAGCAATTAAGGATTGATGATTTATTTCCAAAAGGATTGCGGTTTCAATGAGCTGGGCATCAATAAGCGGTGCCACTACGGTCATAATCGGTTCATTCGGGAACATAACCGTGCCCTCCGGCATGGCATAAATATCCCCACGGAATTTAAAGTTCAATAAATACTGCAAAAATTCCTCCGTGAACAAGTTTCTGGAGCGGAGATATTCCACGTCCTCCTCGGAAAAATGTAAATTCTGAATATATTCAATAACCTGTTCCAGTCCTGCAAAAATGGCAAAGCCCGCATTGTCCGGGTTCTTGCGGTAAAATACATCAAAAGCAACGATGGTATCCTGTTCTCCCTGATTCAAGTAGCCATTGGACATGGTCAGCTCATACATATCCATGACCATTGATATATTTCTTTCGTTAAATTGTGTACTCATATTCTTCCCTCTCATTTATTGGAGTTTTAATTTGCTCTACACTTGTAGTCTGCTAGTTATTCACTGCTACCTGGCACATTTTCATGGCAGACAAAGCATTGAAATGGCTCTCCGGCGTAACTCCCGCACAGCAGGATGCATCCACGGATACCGGTACTTCCGTAAGGTTTGCCTTAATTACAAAGGCATTGGAAATCACGCAGATATCGGTACATAAGCCGCATAACTCGATTTCTTCGATGGTTTCTTTCTTATTTTCTTCTACCAGATAATTTGCCAACTCCACACTGCCAAAGGTTGGCTTGTTGAATATCTTATGGCCTGCACTTAATTTTTCCAGCTCGCCAGCCAGTTCCCAACCATAGGAGCCTTCTATACAGTGCTCCACCGGAAGATTCTTTCCCTCCTGGGTAGATAAATAATCGGCCTGATGGGTATCCTTGGTATAAATAACGGTTCCCTCGAAGTTTTTTACCTTTTCAATCACCTTAGGCAAAATCGTTTCTGCTTCCTTGGTTCCGAGACTTCCTGTGATGAAGTCATTCTGCATATCCACGACGATTAAATATTTCATAGATGTCATCCTCCTTATTCCCCTGTTGAAACCACTGAGTTACGTTACTTTGTCAAAACTATACCATTTCATTTTATTTTTTTCAATAGCATCTTGCATCAATTTCGGAATAGGACTATAATTCATAACAAATCTTTTTACCAAAGGTGACTTATGAAAACTTACTCTGTCAAACAAAATAAAACAGCCATCCTGCAAGGTTTCAAAGATGGCATTCCCATCGGTCTCGGTTACTTTGCCGTAGCCTTTTCCCTTGGCATCGCCGCAAAAAATGCAGGGCTGACCCCGTTTCAGGCATTCATTACCAGTGCCCTGTGCCACGCTTCCGCCGGAGAATATGCCGGCTTTACGGTAATTGCGGCCGCCGCTTCTTTTCTCGAGATGGCAACCATCACGCTGATTGCCAACGCAAGGTATCTTCTTATGAGCTGCGCCATGAGCCAACGCATTGACCCGGACATGCCTTTTTTTCACCGGCTCATTATGTCCTTTTATATTACGGACGAGCTCTTTGGCATTGCCATTGCCCGTCCCGGTTATTTGAACCCGTGGTACACCTACGGCGCCGTGCTGTTTGCATCTCCATGCTGGGCAATCGGCACTTATCTTGGCGCCATTGCCGGAAACCTGCTGCCACTTCGGTTGGTCAGTGCCTTCAGCGTAGCCTTGTACGGCATGTTCCTTGCCATCTTTATTCCGCCGGCAAGAAAGAATAAAGTAATTTTAGGCATTGTGATTTTATGCTTTATTGCCAGCGGTCTGGCAGCCTACCTTCCGATAATTTCCTCATGGTCGGAGGGCACCCGCACAATTCTTCTTACATTGATTATTTCCGCAGGTGCCGCCCTGCTTTTCCCAAGGAAACAGGAAGAGGAGGTGACCGCCCATGAATAAGAACTATATTTATATCCTCATTATGGCGGGCGTATCCTTTTTGATTCGCGCCCTGCCGATGACCTTATTCCGCAAGCAGATAAAGAGCCGATTCATCCAGTCTTTTTTGTACTATGTGCCATATGTTACCCTTTCCGTGATGACCTTTCCGGCTATCGTCAATGCCACCCAGAGCCCGGTTTCCGGTGCAGCGGCATTAGTCATCGGCATTCTGGCGGCATGGTTTGGAGCGGACCTTTTTAAAACCGCGGTGGTTTGTTGCGGTGCGGTATTTTTGTTGGAATTCTTTTTGTAGAAAAAATTAAAGCGTAGGAGTTTTGAGACTGCTCTCAAATTCCTACGCTTTTTTACTTTTCAAGAACCTTGTATCCCACACGTTCAATCTTGCTCTTAATCAGTTCGTCTTCCACATCCTCTGCATAGGACACGGTAAGCTCACCCTTTTTCAGGTTCACGATGCCTGCTACGCCCTTGATGTCGTTTACCACTTCTTCCACTCTTGTCTTGCAATGCTCACAGTGCATGCCTTCCACCTGAAAGGTCTTTTGATAAAGCACCTTAGGTAACTTTTTCTTTTTCGGCTTATAGTCTGCACTGCCGCAGCAGCCGCTTTTTCTCGCAAAATGTTTCACCGTGGCGCGGATTCCGAAAAACAGAGCCACTACCAGAATTGCTATAATAATACCGTCTGTCATGATAATCCCTCCTCTACACAGCCTCTTCTAATGTCTTTACACCAAAGAGAAAATACACCATATGAAATACCCAGACACATGCCAGAATAATACATGGGACATAGATTCCCTTTATTAACATCATAACAAACCCAAAGCCCATAAGCAAAGTAACCGTTGTCATAACCCGTCGTTTCGCCGCCTGGGTCATTCCTTTGCCCTGCACGAAGCTTTCCAAATTATCCTTGTATAACTTTGTACCAATAAACCAATTATGCAGTTTTTCCGAGCTTTTTGCAAATCCAAAAGCCGCAAGCATTAAAAACGGAAATGCAGGAAGTAACGGCACCACGGCACCCACGGCACCAAGTCCCAAACCGATGCATCCGATTACTAACCATACTATTTTCTTTATGCCCATAATTTTCCTCCATCCATATGATAAATACGGTCCGCAATCGACATGGTAGATTCCCGGTGCGAAACCAAAATAATACTCTTTTTGTTCTTTTGCTCTTTGAGTGCCTTCAAAATAATGCCCTCATTGATGCTATCCACATTACTGGTAGGCTCATCCAATAAAATCAAGTCGCTGCCTCGAAGGAACGCTCTTGCCAGACCAATACGCTGCTTTTCTCCGGCAGAAAGATTGTCACCCAGTGCACCCACACGGGACTGATATCCCTCCGGTAAAGAAAGTATAAAATCATGTATGGAAGCCAGTTTACATGCCTCCTCCAGTTCTTCTGCCGTGGCGTCCGGTTTTGCAATCCGCAAATTTTCCTCAATGGTTTCATCAAACAAATACGTTACCTGACTTACCATTGTCACGTTATCCAACAGGCCTTCGGAATCAATCCTCTCTATGTCTGTACCGTTATATAAAATTTCTCCGTCATTCTTCTGCCAGAAGCGCAGAAGCAGCTTAAGCAACGTGGACTTACCACAGCCGCTTTCTCCCACAATACCGATGATTTCGCCCTTCTTTGCCTGCATGCAAATATCAGAAAGTACCTGTGTCTGTTCATTGTAAGAAAAGGACAGATTCTTCACTTCCAGATTATTGTAATCAAACCTTTCACCTGCTTTCACTGCTTTCACGGCAGGCTCCTCGCTTAGAAGGTCAAGAACCCGGTCGCCGGAAGCAAAGGTCTGGGTTAAATTCCCCGGCAAAGCAGAAATAGCAATTACCGGACCAAAGGATCCAAACACCGTCACAACACCGATAACCATCCTTCCAACGTTAAGCAACTCTTTCGTTACAAGAATAATACCTACCGCAAGAGCCAGAAAAATGAACAATGAAACACAAAGCTCTGTTGCTGCCGAAGCCTTGGTAATATCGTGTTTCATTTTCTTTGTTTCACCAAGCAAAAGCTCTGAGCACCGGTTTACTTCCATTTCCCTCTTTTCCCCGGCATTATGCAATACAATGTCCTTAATACCCTTGATGCTGTCCAGAAAATACGCATTAAAGGATGCAAATTCTGCCCGGTAACGGACGCCGGATTCCTTCAGCTTTCCGGAAGAAATCAGCGGAACGAAAATTCCCACAGTAACATAACCCACCAGTGCCACCAATGCCAATCGCCAGTCAGACACCATCCCAACAAAGCAGCACACCACAGAGGACACCAACACCGCAATACAAATTGGCGAAATTGTATGGGCATAAAACACTTCTAACGTCTCAATGTCAGAAGTAATCATCGCAATGATACTACCCTTCTGCTTGCCTTCCAGCTTTGCCGGACAAAGCGTCCGAAGCGCCGCAAAAATTTTATCACGCAGTACCGCCAACAGGCGGAAAGCAATATAATGATTGCCGTACTGTTCCAAATAACGAAGCAGGCCTCTCAGCACACCACAAACAATAGCTAATGCAACTATCATTCCGTAGGAAAGCGCAATGGTCTCTCCCAACACCTTAGCAATGCCTACTGCACCAAACACGGTAACACCCATGGCACAAAGGAATCCAAACGTCCCGTTCAGCACTGCCAACACCATGATGTAGGATAAACTACCCAGTAAAAGAATCAGGCTGGCCATAATTCTTGCACCGCTTCTGCGAAGCTTTTTCTTCTCTTTTTTAATCATGACCCACCTCCTCTAATTCTTTCTGCGCCGTATACAGAGCCGCATAACCGCCCTCTGCCCGCATCAGCTCTTCGTGATTTCCACACTCCGTAACCCCGCCTGCTTCCATGAAATAGATACGGTCCGCCGGAACCACATTAGCCAGGCGGTGAGAAATAACGATAACTGCTTTTGTACGGGACAATTCCTTTATATTAGCCATAATAATGGCTTCACTTTCAATATCAATATTGCTGGTTGCTTCGTCAAACACGTAAATATCCTTCTCTGCCGCCAGATTTACTGCCAAAGCAAGACGTTGCTTCTGACCACCGGAAATATTGTTGGCATCCTCGGTAATTATCTTATCAAGACCACCGTTTTCCCTGACAAAGTCCGCCAGGTTTACCCGTTCCAGTGCCTCATATATTTCCTGCTCAGTTACTGTCTGTTTTGCAAGTTCAAAATTCGCACGTATGGTTTCGTTAAAAATATAAGTATTATAACTAACCACCGCCATCCGGGAATAATAGGACTCTCTGGAATAGCATGCAAGCTCCCTGCCACCCACTGTGACCCTTCCCGCCTTTGGACGGAACGTGCCGGACAACATATGCACCACCGTGGATTTTCCGCAGCCGGATTCGCCCACAATAGCAGTCATGCCGGCAGTGCCAAATTCCATCGTAACATTTTTCAGTACATCTCTCTTATCATCGTAAGAGAAAGACACCTGTTCCAGCTTAAGCTCCATATTCTCCATCAAAGCGTCTCCCCAAACCGGATCCGGTTGTGAAAGCAGAGCAAGAATTTTAGTTCCTGCGCTGGCTCCGTTCATCGCCACATGGAACGCTGAACCAAAGGCACGCAGCGGCAGGAAGAAGTCCACCGCTACCAATATTAAAAATAACGCCATCGTCGGAGAAAGTCCCCGGTTCACCGCACCCAGCACAGCAAATGCAATACCAAGTCCTGCGCCTCCGTAAGCAACCAAATCCATGATAGTGGTACTTGCCAGCTGCATTACCAGCACCTTCATGGTGATTTTGCGGAACTCCTCAGAGGATTCATTCATCTTCTTGTGCTGCCGTTCGTCTGCATTGAAAATCTTCAATTCTTTAAGACCCTGCACGCTATCTAAGAAACCGTCTCCCATGGAGGTATACTTCCCCCAGTATTTTGCAAAAATCTTCTTGGCGTATTTGGATACTGCAATAATGGACATCGGAATCAATGGCACACAAGCCAGCAATACCACCGCCACCCGCCAGTCAATCCATACGGTAATACAAAACAGAATCACAGGTGCCAGCATTGCATAGAAAAACTGTGGGATATAAGAAGAATAATATAAATCCAGCTGCTCCACACCTTCTAAAGCCACCTGGGTCAAACCGGCCATACTGAGGCCATCGGTAGAACGCACTCCAAGCTTCACAATTTTGTTGTACACCTTTTCACGCAATTCTTTTTTTGCTTTTCTGCCCAACAAATCCTTTAAATCTCCGGTAAACCGGGTCGTTATATAACGTACTGCAATACCTGCCAACGCTCCGACTGCCGGCCACAAAAAAACAACAGCACCGCCGCTGCAAGAATCATACTGCATAGCTATGCTGATGGCCCAGCATATGCAGGCAGTTATGGTTATGTTTGAAAACAAGCCCAGTACCATCAATCCTACTGTATAAAAAATGTATCTTTTTTTATCGCCCAACAGGCGAAGCAGATTTTTATCTATCATACTCTAACCGTTTCCTTTCTCTTTTGCTTTCTATCACGTGTCGCACTGCCAGCACCGGATGATACATCATCATTCTCGGTCCTGAAAACCGCATAACCTCTCTGATTTTTCCCCGCATCTCCGGTTTATAGCAATGTATCTTACAATTAGAACAGAAGTTTTTTTCTCCATAAATGGGCATTTGTCACTGCGCAATTTGGCATAGGAATCCAGGTTACTGCACTCTTCACAAAGTCCTTCTTTTGTATGGTGTTTTTTCTTACAATATAGTTTTATCATCAAGGAAACCACTTCTTTTTCCCGCTGACGTTTTTGATTGATGTTCATTCAGAATCCTTGCATTTCGCTGGTTAGTTACATCTAACGCGAATTATATCGCATAAACCCAAATTAGTCAAGACTATGCTTGCATACAAAAAAGGAAGTCAAAAAATTGACTTCCTTTTGAACACGTATACCACTGCTCACCTTTTTTTCTTTTCATTTTCCTACTCGATTTCTATCAGAATCGCCCGGCACGGTGCACCATCTGCCCCGCCAAGATTTAACGGTACAGAATTTAAAAGATACACACCCTCCGGAACCTCCTTCAAACGGATGCCCTCTAACAGGACTACTTCTGCACCAAGTAGTACCTTATGCACTGCCATTGGTGCATTTTCCGGTCCCACCGTCTGGGATTCGTTACCTACCAACAACACTCCTGCATCTGCAAATACACGGGCAGCTTCACAAGAAACTTCTGCTTTGCCTTTGATGAGGATCCGCTTAGAAGCATCGGCATTTGTGTCGGATGCCTTTTGCAATATTTCTTTTGCATTCTCCGCAGTTACTACGCCATCATGTTCTGCTACAAAACAGGGGCCTACAAACTTTTCTAAAGAAATCTGATCGATAGTTTTACCGTCGTTAATAAAATGATATGGCGCATCCACATGAGTGCCGTTGTGGGCACACATGTGAATTGCGGTTAAATTGTAAAGAGCACCGTCATTCATGCTCATCATGATTTCCCGTTGTGGTGCCGGGTCGCCCGGAAACACCATACAGGAAAACACTTCTTGCGAAATATCGTATATCTTCATAATAAATTACCTCATCTTTCACTGCAACTTTTCTATCCAGTCTTTATCCTCTGGACACACAGTTTGCAGAAAACGTAGCACAACTTTTCCCGTAGCCACACACTCACCCTGAGGGCACTTATTTCCATAACAAGTGTTTTTCAGCCGAAGCAACGTATTCTTTATCAGCTTCTGTACTGTATCATTTTCCGGTGCATATAAAAACAAGATTCGAAGAATTTCCAACTCGTAATAGTTTGCATATAAAATATGCGTTTTCGGTACGCTGCCATCTGCCAGACGAAGCTTTTTGTTTTCGTTATATGGTGGAATATAATAGTTCGGATAAATATTGTCTGTATAAGGATTCACCCGCATACGGAGCTTGTACTTCTTCACATCCTCCCTGCATGCCATACCATTTAATAACCGCTCAACAATTTCCTGTTTTTCCTCGTCAGTGTAATTTTCTCCCTCTGCTTCCTTCTGAAAGACTTCCATAAGAATTCTGTAGTTTTCCATATATGCAGCTTCATTCAGCAAAAACGATTTTGTTTCTTTCTTTTTCCCTTCCACCAATTCTGCCACGCTAACCCCCAGTTCATTTGCGAGCATTGGGAGCACTGCATAATCCGGCATACTGTTACCATTTTCCCAGCGTGATACACTACGGTTATTGATACCCAAACGTTCCGCCAATTGCTCTTGTGTCAGCTTTTTCTCTTTCCGCAAAGCAACTATGAATTTTCCGATATTTTCTTGTTTCATTCAAAGCACTCCTTTCAGAAAAAGTTTAGCACAGCACACTTTAAAATAACACGACACAAAACGAGAATTCCAGCTTTATCTCGCTGGTTTCTTCTTACAAAGCTTAACCAGACAGTATAATCCGTATCCAATGACATATCCCAAAGAATTCAAAATCAAATCATCCACATCCGATACCCTGTCATAAAACGGAAGCTGCAGAATTTCAATGCAGAGCGAGAAACCCACTCCTGCTGCAATCACTTTCCACGGAGCATCCAGTTTCCTAAATACAATCGGCCAAATGATACCAAGTGGAATAAACATTATGATATTACCGATGAGATTTAGCAACGCTTCTTTAAATACCGGATAATCAAACAAATAAACAAACGGCAATAAATTGATACGGAACGGATACCAATTATCCTTATAAAACACTAGCGGTTGAATCTTGCCGTCCACTTTACCGAATGGACAGAAAGTAAACCTGATTACCACAAGCATGCAAATGTATACCGGAAGCAACTGAAGTTCCCGTTTCCAATTAACATGCTTTTGCTTTGTCCATACCACAGTTCTGACAATCAGCCAAAGCACCGCTATTAAAATCACCATAAGTGCATATGATATCTGAATCATACATTACTCCTTTACACTCCAAACCGGTATTCTTTCTCTTCCTTCTCATTGGCAATCAATCCAAAATGACTAATTACCAAATCCGCCACCTCATCCGGTTCTAATTTAGTATTATCAATTTTTATGTGATTTTGAAACCAAACTTCATCCGGGTCAGAGTTCAATTTGTGAAGGTCTGTATCCCGTAACAAGTTTGCCCTGCTCCATTCCACATCCCGCTTGGAAGCCTTCCGCTCCATGCGGTGAGGTGTAGTGTTTCTCTCTAATCTTTTTTCCAAATCTGCACTGAGCTCTACAAAGTAAAAGCTGCCGCCTGCTTCTTCAAACATCTTTGCCAGGCTCTCTAAATACTCCTTTTCCTGAAGAAGTTCAAAGGCGCACACATAGGTGAACAATAAATCTACGTTGTGCTTCACTGCCAGTTCAAAGGCGGTTTTTCTAAAATATGCATTGAACTCCTTTTGCGCCGGGGTTCCAAAACCAAAAATCCGGTCTGAAATCTCAATGCTGTCGTGATTCATCATAAAATTATATTTCAGCTTGTCCCGAAGACTCTCTGCCACGGTCATTTTGCCCACCGCCTGAGGTCCGCAGACTACGATTAAGTTTGCCATACTATTCTCCCTCTTACCTGCCCGGGTAGCTGACTTCGGCACCCCAGCTAAGTACCTCTTCAAAAAATCCATCCACATCCATCAATCCATAAGCCCACAAAAATGCCCTGTCCTTTTCACTCAGTTCGTGCAATTCCTTCCAACAAACATTTTTGATGGACTGTTCTCTACCTTCCGGAACCTCCGGATCACTTCCCACAATGGCTTCCTGTTCTTCCGGAACGTCCACCAGGAAAACATATTCTGTGCTTCCGTTTTTGCAGTGCAGAGTGTTAAGCGGACGGACTATAGTGCCATCTAAACCACATTCTTCTTTTAATTCGCGCACTGCCGCTTCTTCCGGTGTTTCTCCTGCTTCAATGCCACCTCCCGGAAGTTCAAAAATGGTGCGGTTAAACCGAAACGTCTCTATCATTAAAATTTTTCTGCCACGGAGTACCATGGCCATACTTCTGTTACGCATGTATTTCTCCTTAGTATCAATCAAACCACTTTACTTTCAATACGAAATTCCCTGCATTAGCAAACCCTGCTTTGCCATAGAATTTCTCGTGCATTTCATCTTTTACGGCATGAAGTTCCATACAAGCTGCACCCGCTTCCTTAACTTTTGATTCCAGTGCTGCAAGAAGCATACTTCCCAAGCCTTTGTTTTGATATTGATACGCAATCACAATTTCTTCTAATGTGTAACCTACGATATCATCGTATTGCTTGAAATATCCCATAGCGAAACCACACACATTGTCATCCTCATCTCTCATAATAAGCGAAAAGGAATCATCTATGGTTAACACCTGCTTGATTCTCTTTTTTGCTGTTTCTTCTGTCCAACAGCCATCCTCGTATGTATTATAATACTCTATATATAGTGGAAGCACCAAATCAATGTCTTCCACGTGCATTTCGTTGATTTGCATAGAATCTCTCCTTTACATCCATAAGTCGGAAGTTAATAGGCTGATATTTTTTCAGTTCACCCGACTAAAGGGAAATGTTTTATTATTAGTCAGGCAAGAAGCATTTTACACAACTGACTAGATAAAGTATTTCCATTATTAGTCGGACAAGAACCAAATTTCATGCCCGACAGTTTTTGAAATCATCACATCCGGTCGGTAATTGCCAATAGGTCCCATAACTTCAAAATTATATACCCATCCTACCACACATCCCCAAAAAATACTATACTCCGTCGGTATACTCCTTCAAATTTCCACAAAAACGGGAGCCGCAACCTGCAGCTCCCGTAAAAATGTAAAATATTATCTTGTATATGTCATCGTATATAATCCTGCATAAACTCCGTTCTTTTTAAGCAGCTCCTCATGAGTACCCTTTTCCTTGATGCCATCCTCTCCAAGCACAAGAATATTCTTTGCATTCTTAATAGTGGAAAGACGATGGGCAATTACGAAGGTGGTACGGTTCTTAGCAAGCTTTTCTAAGGAATCCTGAACAACTTTTTCGCTCTCATTATCCAGAGCAGAGGTTGCCTCATCAAAAATAAGGATTGGCGGATTCTTAAGGAAAACTCTTGCAATACTGAGTCTCTGCTTCTGACCGCCGGAAAGCTTAATGCCCCGCTGTCCGATGTAGGTATCGTAACCGTCAGGAAGCTCCATGATGAACTCATGGGCATTGGCGTTCTTTGCCGCCTCCACAATTTCTTCCATGGTAGCGCCCGGCTTACCGTAGCGGATGTTATCGGCAACGGAGCCCGCAAACAGATACACATCCTGCTGCACAATACCGATGCTGTTGCGAAGGGACTTCATGGTAACACCCTTGATATCCTGACCGTCAATTTTGATTGTTCCCTCTGTAACATCATAAAAGCGAGGAATCAGACTGCACAGTGTGGTTTTACCAACACCGGAAGAACCAACCAGCGCCATGTAGTCGCCTGCTTCTACATCTAAAGAAATGTTTTTAAATACATCCCCCAGGGTTCCTTCATAGCGGAATGCCACGTTTTCAAAGGTGATGTCGCCCTTAACATTAGTAAGCTCCACCGCATCCGGTGCATCCTGAATATCCGGCTCGGTGTCCATAATTTCCATGAAACGTTCAAAACCGGTAGCGCCGTTTTGGAACTGCTCGGTGAAATTAATCAGCTTGCGGACAGGCTCCACCACGTTGTTAACATATAATAAAAATGTCAGTAAATCGCTGAGCCTGATAAAATCCCAGGCAATCATCAAGCCACCGCCCACGATAACACCTACGTTTATCAGGTTGGTAAACAAACCCAACCCGGAATGGAAGGTTGCCATTTCTTTATATGCCAGTTTTTTGCTGGCAACAAAACGGCCGTTTCCTTCTTTAAACTTATCCACTTCAATATCTTCGTTGGCAAAAGACTTCACCACCCGGATACCGGAAAGATTGTCTTCTATCTGGGCATTGATATCTGCTATACGTGCGCGGTTTGCCTTAAAGGCCACATTCATTCTGCTCTTCATCTTCCAGGCAAAAATAAACATAACCGGCAGGAACAAAAACAAAAGTAAGGTCAGCGGCACGTTGATGCGGATTAAAATAATAAATGCGCCCACAAACTTAATAATGGAAATAACAATGTCTTCCGGACCATGGTGGGAAAGCTCTGTTACCTCGAATAAGTCGTTGGTGATACGGGACATAAGCTGACCGGTTTTCTGGTTGTCGTAAAAGCTGAAGGAAAGCTTCTGGAAATGATGGAAAATGTCGTTTCGCATATCGAATTCCATCTTGGCACCCATAATGTGCCCCTGGTAGGAAATGAAATAGTTGCAGAATAATTCCAACAACGCAAGCCCTACCATAACCAGAGCCAGCTTTGCAATAATGCCAACCGCCTCGGAAATTTCGTAATTCGGTAAAATATCATTTGTGATATAGCGGACAATCAACGGATACACCAGGGAGATTGCAGCCGCACCTAAAGCACAAACCATATCGGCGGCAAAGAGCCGCAGATATGGTTTGTAATAGGATAAAAACTTTTTCAATTTTCTACTGTTCATTCGTATATCCTTATCTGGAAAGCTTCTTTGCCATGCTCACAAGGAACTCATCCGGCATCTTCTTCATGTTTAAAGCTTCCTCAATATCATAATCGATGAACTCACCATGCTTGTAAGCAACCACACGGTTGGACTTGCCTGCACAAAGAAGTTCTACTGCCTTGGCACCCATAGCAGACGCATATACACGGTCCTTTGCTGTTGGGCTTCCGCCTCTCTGGATATGACCGATAATAGTTGCTCTGGTTTCTACGCCGGTAGCTGCTTCAATTCTCTTTGCCATAGCTTCGGAATTACCGATACCTTCTGCATTAACAATAATATGATGCTTTTTACCGACTTTCTTTCTTTCAATAATGTTCTGGATAATTGCTTCTTCATCATTCTCATATAATTCCGGAAGAAGAATGTTTTCTGCACCGTTGGCAATACCGCACCAAAGAGCAATATAACCTGCATGACGGCCCATAACCTCGATGATACTGCAACGTTCATGGGAAGTGGATGTATCACGTACCTTATCAATCGCTTCCATAGCAGTGTTTACTGCGGTATCGAAACCAATGGTATATTCGGTACATGCAATGTCAAGGTCGATAGTACCCGGAACACCGATGGTATTGATGCCGCGCTCATAAAGCTTTCTGGCACCCTGGAAAGAACCGTCACCACCGATAACAATGATACTATCGATTTTATGCTTCTTACAAATGTAAGCACCCTTATCCTGACCTTCCTTTGTCATAAATTCAGGACAACGTGCGGTAAATAAACTGGTACCGCCTCTCTGGATAATATCGGATACACTGGTAGCATCCATATCAAAAATATCTTCTTCAAGTAAGCCGGAGTAACCTCTGCGGATACCCTTTACCTTTAAACCGTTTGCTAATGCAGTACGTACCACCGCACGGATTGCAGCGTTCATACCAGGCGCGTCACCACCACTGGTTAATACACCGATTGTTTCAACCTTTTTTGTTTTTACTGCCTTTGCCATGATAATCCTCCTTGTTTTTCGAAGAAAAATGCCCGCCCGCACGCGGGCAGAGGATTTCTCCTCACAATTAACTCTCTATATATTTGTTAAATCATAAACAAACTCATTTTAACTATTTTAATCTATTTGCAGTTTATTTTCAAGAGTAAAAAACATATATTTTTACCTAAAAAATCTTACCTCTTTTTATCTACCACTTTGATTTGTTCTTCACCGTATGCTTTTTTCAATGTTTCCAGCAAATCTGAGGTCAAAGCCACGCACTTACTTCTAGGCAGACGTTTTACCGCCCGCTCTTCTTCCAGATAAATGACAACCTCCTGCTTGCCGTCGCTACCGGTCAACATTTCATACAAATGATTTTCCTCTGCAAAGAAAGCCTCCTTATTTTTGAATCGGACCCAAAGCTCTCTTGGCAAATCATCCATGGAAATAATTTCGGTACAAATCAACTTTGCAGCCTTATCTTCTTCTGCGGAAACACGGCCACGTACCAGCACCTTGGCATCCTCGGTAAGGATACCACGGAACTTTTCGTAATCTCTTGGAAATACGATAATTTCCACCGTACCAAGTAAATCTTCCAAAGTTAAGAACGCCATGGTTGTATTATTCTTGGTGGTTTTTCTTGTAATTCCCGCAATCATGCCGCCAAGAGTTACCGTGTCGCCATCCCGGGCCTTTACCTCACCGGTTTCCTCATCCAGCTGGAAGGCCAATGTGTCAGCGGTAGTATTCTTCTGAAGTACCGACATATATTCTTCCAACGGATGACCGCTAAGGTAAACACCAAGCACTTCCTTCTCAAAATCAAGCAGTTCTTCTTTGGAATACTCGCCCACGTTAGGCAGACGGATTTCAAATTCCTGCTTGTCTTCCTCCGAAGCAAAATCAAACAGACTCATCTGACCGGTAAAACTCTTCTTGCGCTCGGTGGCCACATCATCCATAACGCCGGCATATACCTGCATCAACTGCTTTCTGGTGCCGAAGGAAGTGTCAAAAGCGCCCGCCTTGATAAAGCTTTCTACGGTACGCTTGTTAACTTCTTTTCCGGAAAGACGGTCCACAAAATCTTTCAGACCGGTGAACTTGCCGTTTTCTTCCCGCTCTGCGGTGAGTGCCTCAATGACCGGCTTGCCCACACCCTTAATGGCGGAAAGACCATAGCGGATGTTATTGCCTGAAACGGAGAATCCCATTTCACCTTCGTTCACATCCGGCGGAAGAATTCCAATGCCCATCTGGCGGCAGGAATAAATATACTCGGTTACCTTACCCGGGTTATCCACAACAGAGGTCATAGGCGCCGCCATAAATTCCACAGGATAATAATATTTTAACCATGCGGTACGGTAAGACACCACTGCGTAGCAGGCCGCATGGGCCTTATTAAACGCATACTTTGCAAAATCGGTCATTTCATCGAAAATTTTGTTACCAATTT
>JAZNXI010000010.1:0-6021 GCA_045593825.1 Lachnospiraceae bacterium | reverse complement strand
GACCGCTTGGCCCCCGACTTCAACACCGCAAAGAGGACAAACAAAATCCTCCGGAAGGTCTTCAAATTTGGTGCCCGGTGCAATACCGTTGTCAGGATCTCCTGCTTCTTCATCGTATACCCATTCGCATACATCACATACATATTTCATAAAATTATTCCTCCTTTATTTCATTCTATCCAAAACAGATGTACCATATTCCTGATAAACCTGTTTTTTACTTTTCCGCATATTCCGCACAAAGCTCTGTTGCCAGCGCTTCCACCTGCGCACTGCTTTCCTCATTTAATGCAGACAAAATCTTAACGGAAGTTTCTGCATAGGTCAGGTTCTTGCTTTCTTCCAGCATTCTTCCCATGAATTTTGCAGCCACCGGTGCCCAGCTTCCGTTTTCCATGAAAGCTACGGTACGGTTGCTGTAGCCACGCTCTGTCAAATGGTTGATAAATTCCTTCATGAAAGGGAAAATATCGCCATTATAGGTGGTGGTTGCCAACACCAGCTTGCTGTAACGGAAGGCATCCTCCACCGCTTCTGCCATATCACATCTTGCCAGGTCATTTACCACAACCTTTGGACATCCCTTCGCCTTTAAGGCATCTGCAAGCGCAAGCACTGCCTTCTTTGTATTTCCGTAAATAGAAGTATAAGCAATGACAATACCCTCTTCTTCCGGCTGATAGGAAGACCATGTATTATAAAGGCCAAGATAATATCCTAAGTTTTCTTTCAAAACAGGACCGTGCAGCGGACAAATCATCTGAATGTCCAGATTAGCTGCCTTTTTAAGCAGAGTCTGCACCGGCATGCCGTATTTACCCACAATGCCAAAGTAGTATCTTCTTGCTTCGCAGGCCCATTCTTCTTCCACATCCAGGGCACCAAACTTGCCGAATCCGTCTGCAGAAAATAAAACCTTATCGGTACTGTCGTAAGTAACCATAACCTCCGGCCAATGTACCATCGGTGCCATAACAAAAGTAAGCTCGTGCTTACCGAGGGAAAGCTTGTCTCCCTCCTTTACCACCATCTGCTGTTCCGGATAGTCCGTACCGAAAAACTGCTTCATCATTACAAAGGCTTTTGCAGAAGCTACAATCTTCACATCCGCATATTCTTGCATGAAATTGGCAATATTTGCAGAGTGGTCCGGCTCCATATGTTGTACAATAAAATAGTCGGGAGTACGGCCGTTTAAGGCTTCCCGCACATTATCAAGCCATTCTTCCGTGAAGTTGGCATCCACGCTGTCAAGCACAGCAATTTTTTCATCCAAAATAACATAGGAATTGTATGCCATGCCGTTTGGCACAATATACTGTCCTTCAAATAAATCAATTTCATGGTCATTGACCCCAATGTACTTAATGTCGTCTGTTATGAACATAGAACTATCCTCCCTAAAGAAATCTGGATATATTATAGCACATATTTTTTTTGAAGTATACTGAAACTTCAACCAATCATGATAAGAAATGGTAAATATTATTTTATACAGGAGGTAACAGATATGCCTAAAAAAGCAAAAGTAACCCTGCATCCCGCGTATGAAATCGGCGAAATTTCACCACGCATTTATTCTGCCTTTTTGGAACCAATCGGCAACATGGTAAACGGAAGCATGTTCAATCCAAAGCACCCTACCGCTGACGAAAAGGGCTTGCGCCACGATTTCATCGATGCTGTCAAGGCCACCGGACTTCCGGCAGTACGCTTACCTGGCGGAAACTTTGTCTCCGGCTGGGACTGGAAGGATTCCATCGGTCCAAAGGAGCAGCGCAAGTCACACCTTGACCTGGCATGGCACCAGTATTACACCAACGAGGTTGGTCACGACGAATATCTGCAGTGGGCAGAAATGGCTGAAACCGAGCCGCTCTACACCATCAATCTCGGCACCGGCGACATAAACGACGCCGTAAAGATTATGGAATATACCAACCACGAAGGCGGCACCTACTGGTCCGACTTACGTAAGGAATACGGTCACGAAAAGCCTTACGACGTAAAAATCTGGTATCTCGGCAACGAGGTAGACGGATACTGGCAGATTGGTTCTTATCAGAACGACCCAAGAGGCTACGGACTCCTTGCCAACGAAACTTCCAAGCTGATGAAGTGGGTGGACCCTCGCATCGAAACCGTTGCCTGCGTTTCCTGCTCTCCTAACATGCTTCACTATCCGGAATGGGATTTAACCGCCTTGCAGGAGTGCTACCACAGCGTTGACTACATCTCTATGCACCATTATCAGTCCGTACTGATGAATGACCTGCCAACCTACCTTGGCGCATCCCGCTACTTCGAAGACTACATCAACACCGAAATTGCCATCTGCGATTACGTAGCCGCAAAACTGAAATCTCCAAAAAAGATGATGATTTCCTTTGACGAATATGCCACCATGATGCGTCCGGCCGGCGAGCTCCATTACGGACGCGGAGAATATCTCCACTACAAGACCCATTACAATTTTGATCCAAACCGCGGATACACCCGCCATGACCCGGATAACATGCCGGAACGTCCGTTCCGTGGCGGCGACATGCTGCAGGCCATTACTAACGCATCCACCTTACTTTGCTTCCTGCGTCACGCAGACCGTGTAAAGATTGCCTGCATGACCGGTGGTTTACACGTACTTGCTTCCACCAATAAGGAACATGTATGGAGCACCGCATCCGCTCATCCTTATACACAGCTCATGCGCTACGGCCGCGGCACATCCCTTCGCACCACTGTAGACTGCGACACCTACGACATTCCTAGTTATATTGTAGACGATACCAACCAGTATTATGAGCAGGAAAAGGTAGATTTTATTGACACAGCTGCCGCTTACAACAAGGAAGAAGGCGAGCTTACCGTATTTGTCATTAACCGCAACTGGCAGGATGCCAATGAAATCGAACTGGATGTTTCCGGCTTTGAAAACCTTACCTTTATCGAGCATCTGGAAATGTACACCGACGATATGAGTAAGGCTAATACTTACGAAACTCCGGATGCCATTGTCCCTGTAGCAAACACTGCTACTACCTTTGCAAACGGCAAGGTAACCGGTACCGTACAGCCTATTTCCTGGAATGTCTTCCGTTTTAAGGTTCAATAAACATCATAAACGCCCACAAAAAAACCGCAGCGCTTTTTGGCACTGCGGTTTTCTTATGTATTGATTTAATTATTCTTTGTCGTCGGTTACAACACCCTGGATATCATCCTTCTTTGCACAGAAAGAGCAGAGACGGGTACGGTTTTCAGCAATAGCCTGTTCTACAGTACCGTAAGTGAGGGAATCACTCTGGTTTAATGCCTGACATTCTTCGTGAGTATGGTAAACCTTACCGAATGGGCTCCAGAAAACGTCAGTATTGATTGCTTCGATTGCAGCCTGCTGCTGTTCTTCAGAAACAGGGTTGTAGTCGATGCTTGCTGCACCACCGATTAAAAGAGCAACCGCTGCTACTACAGTAGCGATGGTCTTTGTCTTCTTATCTGCATCCTTGTTGGTAAGTGCAAGAATAACAAACGGAAGGAATGCGATGGTACAAACGATAAGACCCATGTTGTTCCACAGCCAGAATAAAACTTTGTTCTTTTCGCTGGCAGGCTTGATGTGGTTTGCCTTCTTCCATAACTGGGAGCCGATGATTACAAACACTAAGTCAAGTACTAATGCAATGATAATCAGTGTAAGTGTTGGCATAAATGTCCAAGTAATTTTGCCGATAAGTAACAGATAAGCAACTACCTCTAAAGCAACTGCCACTACCCATAATGCTACTGCACCGATACGTAAACCGGTTGCGTTGCCCACCGGAGCCGCTTCCTTCTTTGTCTTTGGTGCGGTGGAAGCA
The DNA here is from genome assembly GCA_045593825.1 of Lachnospiraceae bacterium. GTDB lineage: Bacteria > Bacillota > Clostridia > Lachnospirales > Lachnospiraceae > SIG299. Next base: position 2,164 of record JAZNXI010000010.1, on the reverse strand, counting down.
GTCACTTTTTTCTTCTTTGGTTCTGCCATGATATAATCCTCCTTAAACGTTGAATACACAAGCGGTTTGCGAAAATCCGCCTTATAGATTTAGTATACCACATTTTGTATATTAGGCAAGCTTTTTCGTTCAAAAACCACAAGTTTTTCTTGACGAATGCCCATCTCTGCTTCATAATAAAATTAACTAAATTTATACGATAGGAGAAAAAACTATGGATTTATCAAAAATTGCAGGTTCCTTGCTTAGCTCCGACAGCATCAAAGGCTTAAGCAGCCTTACAGGTGCAACGGGCAATGACGTTACCAGCGTTTTAACAAGCGCACTTCCATCCCTGCTTAGCGGTGCTACCGAACAGGCAAAGGATAAAAAGACCGCAGAAAGCTTCGCAACTGCCCTTGCACAGCACGCAAAGGACGATACCAGCGACCTCGGAAGCTTTCTTGGCAATGTTGACTTAGCAGACGGTGCAAAAATCATCGGCCACCTGCTCGGTTCTAACAAAGAAGAAACCGTAAAGAAGGCTGCAAAGGCTTCCGGTGTTTCCGAAAAGAAAACCGGCGACATTCTTTCCGCCATTGCTCCAATGCTCCTCAGCCTCCTTGGCCAGCAGGCAGAAGAAGATGACGACAAGGAATCCGGTGCAAGCGGCCTGGTTGGCGCTCTTCTTGACAACGTAGACGTTGGCAGCTTACTTTCCGGCTTAATCAGCACCGATACTTCTTCCTCTTCCACCAGCACAAGCGGCAAGAAGAAACCGGCATCCTCCAAAAAGAAGCCTGCTTCTTCCAAGAAGAATGATGCCAGCGGTATCATCGGCGGTATTTTATCCGGTTTAATGAAGAAAAAATAGTCTTTTAGATATTGTAAAGGGAAGGAAACAACACTCCTTCCCTTTTATTTTACAAAAACTTCGGTTCATCAAACACCAGACCATTCTCTAAACAATGGTCAATAAACTGCTTATAATACTCCGGCACCAGTGCTTCCGTCTCATCATGAGCATGCAACAAAATAATATGGTGATTATTTTCCGCAAACAATACCGCACCCGACTTAGGATTATTATCATGCATTCTCTCCCAAACGGATTCTTTGGTAAAATCAGAGCCCGGACGAATCATGTACTCCCCAAAATCAAAGGACCAGAAAGTATCAATATCCTTACTTAATCCAAATTCTTTCCACCAAGGATAGTCGAGCTGTCTATCGTCCACTTTGTGGAACCCTTTTTCTTTTAAGTACTTCTGTAAGGCCTCCTTGTTTGCACCACCCTTGTCGCCATACGGAAAGCGGAACGGACGCCAAACACGTTCTACGCCGCAGTCTGCGTACAATTTATCAAGAATCTCTTCGCACTTCTCAATTTCTGCAATCCCCTCTTCCACGCTGATGGAAGAAAACGCCGGATGGGAATAGCTGTGATTGCCCACAATCATACCGTTTTTTATGGCATACTTTGCTTCCTCATAATTTTGTTCCACTCTCTGGCCTTCTGCAAAGAAGATGATTTTAATTTCTTTTTCTTTCAGATAATCCACAATGGCAGGCGTGTTCTTGGAAGAAAAATCATCGATGGTTAAAAGCGCTGTGTTCATTTGTTGTTCTCCTCTCCATGTCTGATAAAATGTTGTTCCTTATTCCGTATCCGGTCAATTCCAAATGGCTTTCTGCTTTGTTACCCATTCGCCCCATTTGCTGGCCCAGGACTCCACAAAACATTTCGTATATGGTATGTGCTTTTCACGTCGCATTTTCCTAAAATATGGGATGTTCGCCCAGGAATAAGAAATAATGCCGATGATAACCAAATACAACGGTCCGAGCAGCAATGACTGTATGCAGTGCCCGTACTCGTGCACACGGACCTGCTCTGTACGGAAGTCTTCCTCCTGCGGGGTAAAAATAAACAGGCCAAGACTCATGCCGCCACTGCTGTTCCATTTGGTGTCAATACAGCCACGATATGCTCTGTGTGGGCAACGGATATGTTTTAAAAATATAATTGCACCCAGAAGGGTTTGTGGTAAACCCCAGGTACATTGCCAGAAAATAAACAATAGTTTCTTCAAATTCTTTTCTCCCTCGTCTTTATATAAATCCTCTGCGTTTTGCTTCTTCCAAAAGCTTTGGCTGAATCAGCGGGTAGGTCCAATTTTCTACC
>JAZNXI010000009.1:0-7681 GCA_045593825.1 Lachnospiraceae bacterium | reverse complement strand
ATCAGAGAATCCGTACTTGCTTTCGAAAAGGCTATCAAGGAAGCTCAGATTCTTATGTTCCCAGGCGGTTTCTCCGCCGGTGACGAGCCTGACGGTTCCGGTAAGTTCATTGCAACTGCATTCCAGAACGCAAAGATTACCGACGCGGTTAACGCTCTCCTTAAGGAAAGAGACGGTCTTGCTCTTGGTATCTGTAACGGTTTCCAGGCTATCATCAAGCTTGGTCTGGTACCATACGGCGAAATCACTCCACAGAAGGATGATTCCCCAACCTTAACAAGAAACAACATCGGACGTCACATTTCCAAGTCCGTTTACACCAAGGTTGTAACCAACAAGTCCCCATGGCTCATGAAGGCAGAGCTTGGCGGCGTATACGCTGTTCCTGCTTCCCACGGTGAAGGACGTTTCGTAGCAAGCAAGGAATGGTTAGAGAAGTTAGCTGCTAACGGTCAGATTGCTACCCAGTACGTTGACCTTAACGGCAACCCAACCATGGACGAAGACTTTAATCCAAACGCTTCCTACTGGGCAATCGAAGGTATCACCAGCCCGGACGGCCGTGTACTTGGTAAGATGGCTCACTCCGAGCGTCGCGGTGACGGTGTTGCTCTCAACATTTACGGTGAGCAGAACCAGAGAATTTTCGAGAGTGGTGTAGAATACTTTAAGTAATTAACAAGGTTACTGTTTGAAAATTGAGAAAGTGGGATTTATCTGAGACAATATATTGTCTTATGATAAATCCCACTTTTTTAATTTGAAAAAGAAACCGCCAAATATATATGAGTAAAACAGTAGTTGCGAAGCAACGGCTGACGGCTTGGACGGCAGGTTTTACGAATATATTTGGCGGTTTAAACAGTAACCTTGTTATTTTGGGCATTTAGTTTGTTTCAGTAACTTCGGAAGATACTTCAGAATTCTTGTTTTTCTTATATTTCACACAAATCACAATCGCCACTATTGGAAAGATTCCTAATTCTAAAATATCTTCCGTTGTATAAATAATATCTGTCAGCAGTCCATATTGTATATTTTCGCAGAAATAGTTCGGAATACGGATTAAAATATCCCATACGGTATGTATTATCATGCAAAGCAGAAGATTTCCGGAGTGTAGATAAATTGCTGCAACAAATATTCCAAAGGCACTGGCATATAAGGCTTGCCAGAGAAAGGAAATTATGTCACTTCCAAACAGAAAATTCAGAATATGTGTTGCTCCAAAGCATAAACCGGTAAGAAATACCATTGCAAACCTACCTTTTGCAGAATCTTTCCATTTGGCTACATTCCACCCATTAAAACACCCTTGGAAGCAGCCTCTTCCCAAAAACCGGTTCCGATTTGTTGCAGACAAGACCACAAAAAGCCGGAAATGTAGGCAGTTGTGAGACTTTCTGCAGTAGGAAGATGTAAAAATTGTAAGAGAAGGTATAAGAACAGTGGGATACAATACAACCAAGTGCTTTTAGGAGGTCGGGTAGTGAACAGCTTGTCAAATATCAGTCCGACTAAGATGGGAAACTTATCATATAGTTTTTTCATAAGACCTCCAGAGTATGATGTGATATAGGAGATAAGTTTAACACGCCGATTAGTGGATTACAAGTAGAATATCTTTTTGACTATTAATAATACGGAAAAACACTACAAATGATTGACAATGTAAATCAAAATGAATATAATAAAAGAGAAGAGCGATACTAAAGTATATTATTTTGATTTTATATTAAGGAGTGTGGTTAAAATGGCAACAGTACCAACACAGATAAGAATTGACGAAGATGTAAAGAAAAGTGCAGCAGAGTTATTTGCTCAGCTGGGTATGGATATGTCCGGTGCAATTAATATTTTTTTAAAGCAGTGTATTTTGAAGAATGGTCTTCCGTTTGCAGTGGAACTTCCAAAGTATAAGCCAGAGGTTTTAGAGGCTATGGAAGATGCTAAAAGGATTAGCAGGGATCCGAATGTAAGAAGATACAGCAGTTTTTCTGAAATACTGGAGGAACTGGATGAAGAGGTATGATTTAGTATTAACCAGTAAGTTTAAAAAGTCATTGAAACTTGCTAAGAAAAGAGGTTTAAATATTAAACTGTTGGATGAAGTTGTAGAAAAACTACAGAACGGACTTCTATTAGAAGAAAAATATCATGACCATGAGCTAAAAGGAAAATATAAAGGTTTCAGGGAATGTCATATTCAGCCGGATTGGCTGTTAATGTATCTGAAGGAAGATGATATATTGGTATTGACCTTAGTTGATACCGGAACACATGCAGATTTGTTTGATATGTAAAATAACAAGGTTACTGTTTGGATTTTCAAGCAGTAACCTTGTTTTGCAATTATGAATTGCGTGACTTATTCCTAAAAACAGTGTATGCTTATCACAGAAACGTTTCAAACAACAGCCGTGGAGCAGAAAGGAGAAGGCATGTTAGACTGTATTGCCGTGGGAAAAAAGATACAGGAATATCGCATAAAAAACAAGTATCATCAGGACCAGCTGGCTGAGTTGCTTTATGTAAGCAGACAAGCGGTTTCGCGGTGGGAGTTGGGACAGGCAGTGCCCACCATTGACAACCTGATTACGTTAACCAGATTGTTCGGTGTGTCCTTTGAAGAATTATTGTGTCTGAATGAAGAACCGGACCCGCAGAATCTCTTTCGGGGTCATAACCGGGAATATATTGTCCGTCGAATTTGTGACGGTGAATTAAAGGTGGACTTGCCGGAGGTGTTCTGGCAGTTTTCGTCGGAGGAGAGGATGCAGGTGCTAAGTTCTATTAAACGTAAGGGCGAAAACATTGATGGAGCGCTATATGACCGTTTGTCCACATCGGAACAGGTATTTATGCGTAATAATTTGAACTTTTTTAGAAAGAAAAATGCGAGGGATTTATAGCGGAAAGTGAGGAAGATTATGAGTCATGAATTAAAAAAGATGCTGCCTTTTTTAGGAACAGAAGAAATTGATATGATTGCTAAAAATGTATTGGAAAGCGAGGCAGAAGAATGGAAAGGGTTCCGGTTAAATGATCTGTTTCCATTCATGAGTACCGCAGTGATTGACAAAATGTTTTTAGAAACAGTGGAATCCGGAAAAGATTACGGAAGATTTCTTCCGTTTATTTCAGGAAGAGTGATGCATGAAATTGTGGAGGATGTTATTGCTGGTAAAAGAGAAATGAATCTGGATGCAATGTATCCGTTTATGTCAGATGAGGATATGAAAAAGGTGTTTTATTATTATTTAGATAAAGAGGAGTAACAAGGTTACTGTTTGGAAACCGCCAACATCAATTCGTAAAACCTGCCGGCAGTTCAAAGGACATAAAAAACCTCATCCCGGAGCAGTTCCTAATCAGGGGAATCTGCAAGGGATGAGGTTTTTGACTTTTACAGGAAGAACTGGCTTACACAGAATGCTGCATAAATGCAAAGCAGTGTGATACCCTGCCAACGGCCTAATTTCTTCTTAAGTAATGCAGGAACAGTTAATAAAAGCATTACAACCAGCATTAACGGAATATCCAAAATTAAGGAAGAGTTGATGCCGAAGAATGTTTTACCAACCGGTACTTCAAACGGAGCAAGTGCAACGGAGATACCGGATACCAGTACCAGGTTAAATACGTTTGCACCAATTACATTACCGATACCAAGGGAAGCACGGCCTTTCTTTAAGGAAGTGATGGTAGTAACAAGTTCCGGTAAGGAAGTACCAAGTGCTACGAAAGTGAGGGCGATTACGGTTTCCGGAACACCAAGCTTTGTAGCGATGATGGTACCGTGATTTACTAAAAGTCTTGCGCCTACGGCGATAACTGCGGCACCGATAACTAATAAAGCAAGCTGCTGCCAGAACGGACGCTCTTTGGTTTCTTCGGCGTCGTCATCAGCACTTTCGGTAGGATTCTTTAAACCGTTACGCACATTTAATAAAGTGTAAACCACAAAGATGGCTAACATAACAAAGCCCATCCAGCGAGGGAATTCGCCAAGACCGTAAGCTGCTAAGCAGTACAGGGCTGCGGAACCGAAGAAGAATAAAACAGGCATCTTCATGGTTTTTACATTAACCGGACCCGGATTGCAGGCAACGGAAATTGCAGCAATGAGGGCTGTGTTACAAATGATGGAACCGATGGCGTTACCGTAAGCCATGGCACCCTGACCCTGCAGGGCTCCGGTGGCGGAAACCATTACCTCAGGTAAGGTGGTTCCGATGGAAACTACGGTGGCACCTACCACAATATCAGGCAGATGGAAGCGGGTAGCAATGCCGGTGGCACCATCTACGAACCAGTCACCGCCTTTGATGAGTAAAACAAGGCCAACCGCAAACAACAGTACAGAAATTAACATTTCCATAGATAAACTCTCCTTTGTTTGTAAATATTCTTTTGTCATAGGGATGCAAGAAAAAATCTTGCCGTAAAAAGCATTATAACAGAATTCGACTTTTTTATCAATATGAACTTGATTCCTTATCAAAGAATTGTTATTATTAAAGCAGGGAATTTGTGTAGATAATAGTAGCATGGAAATGTCAAAGACGGAAAAGAGGAAATATCCAATGATTAGCTTTAAAAATGATTATAGTGAAGGGGCCTTACCTGAAATTATAGATGCATTGGTAAGTTCTAATTTGGAACAGACCGTAGGCTACGGCATGGATGAATACTGTGCCCGAGCTGCGGAAAAAATAAAAAAGAAAATAAACCAACCGGATGCTCAGGTTCATTTCCTGGTGGGCGGAACCCAGGCAAACCAGACCTGTATCAGCGCTTTTTTGCGCTCCTATGAGGCGGTTATCGGTGTAAAAACGGCACATATCAATGTGCATGAAACCGGCGCTATTGAGGCCACCGGCCATAAGGTAATTGCTGTGGAAGGCGCGGATGGCAAGGTAACACCGCAGGATATCCGGGCGGCAGTGACATATCACGAAGATGAGCATATGGTAAAACCAAGGATGGTGTATATTTCCGACTCTACGGAAATCGGTACCATTTACTATAAAAAAGAGCTGGAAGCAATTTCTGCCTGCTGTAAGGAGCTGGGGCTTTATCTGTATCTTGACGGTGCCCGTCTCGGCAGTGCTTTAACCGCAGAAGGAAACGATTTGACTTTAGAAGATATTGCAGCACTCACTGATGCTTTTTACATTGGCGGCACAAAGAATGGTGCTTTATTTGGGGAAGCGGTGGTGCTTGTAAATCCGGAACTGCAAAAAGAATTCCGTTATTCCATCAAGCAGCATGGAGGTATGCTTGCTAAAGGAAGACTTCTTGGCATTCAGTTTGACAGGCTCTTTACCGACGACCTGTTTTTTAAAGCGGCAGCTCATGCCAACCAAATGGCAATGAAATTAAAGAAGGGTCTTGCTGACTGCGGTGTAACATTTATGGCAGATTCCGTAACCAATCAGCAGTTTCCTATATTTACAGAGGAAGAAACGGAGGCTCTCGGCCGCGAATTTTTATTTGAACGTAATGGTAAAATAGAAGACAATAAAAATGTTATCCGTTTTTGCACTTCCTGGGCAACTAAGGAAGAACATGTGGAGCATTTAATCAATACAGTAAAAGCAATGTTACAGTAAAACACCTGCAGTGCAAAACAAATGGGGAGGAACAGATATGGGAATTTTAAAAAGCAAAGTTGATGTAATTATTCCGGTATGCCACGGAGATAAGAAGTTATTTAAATTACTGGAGTGTTTGGCAGAGCAGACAGTGCTTCCTGAAAAAGTGGTTCTTTTAAATGTGGAAACAGGCTGGAAGGAAGACTCTTGCGAAGAATTGCAGAAACAGATTTATAAATATTTTGCCAAGTACAAATTGTTTGGAAAAAAGCTTCCTCTTTCCCTGGAGATTGTTCCGGTGAAAGAAATGAATTTTGATGAAGGTGCTACCAGAAATGCAGGTGCAAAGCGCACAACAAGCCCATTCCTTTTGTTTATGAAACAGGATGCCATTCCGGCAGATGTAAAGATGATAGAAGAACTGCTTTGGAGTATGGAAAGCGGCGCAGGTGTTTCCTGGGCAAGACACGTAACCGGACCGGCGGCAGGTGTGTTAAAAACCTATGTTAATCTGTATGATTATCCGTCCAAATCCTACGTAAGAACCAAAGACGATATCAGCAAGTACGGTGTACGTGCGTACCGTATTTCCAATGCCTGTGCTATGTACCGTCGCGATGTATTTGAAACCCAGGGTGGTTTTGCAGATAAAATTATTGCCGGTGAAGGCAATCTTTTTGGCGCAGGGCTTTTAAAGGATGGCGGAAAGATTTCCTATTGTGCCGAAGCAAAGGTATATTATTCCGAGAATTCCAACTGGATGGCCCAGTTCAGAAGAAAGTTTGACGAGGGTGTATCCCATGCGGAAAATTACCGGGTATTTAAAATCGGAAGTGAGGAAAAAGCCGGAGTCAAGTATGGCATGGCAGTGCTTTCTTATTTAATCAATCAGAAATATTATATGGAAATTGCAGACTTTGCGGGTGAAAATCTGTTTAAGGCAGCGGGCTATTTCCTTGGCAGAAATCATAAGTTATTAAAGAAAGACTGGATTTTAAATCTGACCAATAATCATGCATATTGGAGATAGTGAAATGACAAATTTGCGAAAGCTGCAATTAATGGAGCTGGATATATTAAAACAGGTGACAGAGCTTTGCAACCGGCATGGTCTGCGGTATTATCTGCTGGGAGGAACCTTTCTTGGTGCGGTGCGGCATCACGGCTTTATTCCCTGGGATGACGATATTGATATCGGTATGCCAAGAAAGGATTTTGAAAGGTTTTGCAAACTTGCCGAGGAGGAGCTTTCAGCACCGCTTGGTTTTATCAGCTATAAAAACAATAAGGAGCATATTTATTTTCATCCCCGGGTTTATAATTATAACAGCAGGGTGATTGACCGTTCCGGAGTGGAAGAAAAAGAAACCCATGCCTGGATTGATGTGTTTCCGTTAGACGGTATGCCGGGTAATACGCTTGTAAGAAAATTGCACGGTTTCCGGCTTCTGTTTTGGCGGCTGTTGTTTATGTATTCCCAGTTTGACAAAATTGTAAATGTGAACTTAAAGAACCGCGTCTGGTATGAAAGGGTTCTGATTTCCATCGGAAAAGTAATTAAGTTTGATAAAATTTTGGATACCCATAAAATCATGGCAAAGATAGATAAGACCATGCAAAAATATGATTATGAAACATCCTCTTATATGGGCAATTTTATGGGTGCCTATAAAATGAAAGAAGTGTTTCCGAAAAAGTATTATGAGGAAACCGCAGAGTATGAGTTTGAAGGGCTTATGTGTCCGGCACCAAAAAATTATGATGCGGTGTTGTCCCAAATGTATGGTGACTATATGACTCCACCGGAGCAGGCAGTGCAAAACAAGCACAGCACAGAGGTTTTGGAGGCAGAATAATGCATCGGTTTTGAATGCTGCAGAAGGTAAAGGAAGGATAAAACATGGAAAATTTACATGAAAAATTGTTAGAAGTGATGGATGTTTTTCATGCCTTCTGTAAAGAACAGGGACTTACCTATTATATGCTTGGCGGCACCATGCTGGGAGCTTACCGGCATCAGGGCTTTATCCCCTGGGATGACGATATTGACATCGGTATGCCAAGGGCAGATTATGAAAAACTGT
>JAZNXI010000008.1:0-4398 GCA_045593825.1 Lachnospiraceae bacterium | reverse complement strand
GGCCCACCGCCGGAATGATACCTCTGCCGGACTGCTTTGCCGCGCTTTCCGCAATGGCCTGCCAGCGCTCCAGCTTTTTAGTTTCTTTCTTATCGTCCTCCAATTTGACAATGCAACGCTTGGTCATTACCGGAATAATTTCTGCCGCGCCAAGCTCCACTGCCTTCTGGATAATAAGCTCCATTTTATCCTTCTTCGGAAGTCCCTGATACAGCTTTAAACGCACAGGAAGCTCCGTAGAAGCCTTTTCTGCCTTTACGACAGAGAGTTTTACCTCTCCGGCAGGAAAGTCTTCAATTTGGCACGTATACTGCATTCCGGTGCCATCACATACCATCAGTTCTTCTCCCCGTTCCATGCGGAGAACATTTTTTATATGATTGACATCGGAGCCGGTAATGGTAATCTGCTCCCCTGCCACCTGATTTGCTTCACAATAAAAACAATGCATTCTACTTGGCCTCCACCTGCTTAATGCTTGGCAGATTCCATTTGAAATGGGCTGCCAGAATACGTATTACAAATACCACTGCGGCACCAACTAACATGGCCGGCAGTTCCCCAAACCAACGCTCCACCAGCACGCAGACAATGGCACCGATGATGGAAGCACTGGCGTACACATGCTTTACAAAAATGTACGGAGTATTGCCCGCCATAATATCACGGAGCACACCGCCGCCCACACCGGTAAGCACGCCGACAAAAATCTGTAAAAAACCTGTGGTTTCATAGCCGATGTTGATGGCCGTTGTAACACCGACCACCGTAAACAAACCAAGTCCCAAGGAGTCAAAAATCATCATCAGTTTGTCGTAGACACCCTGAACCCTGCTTTGCGTAAGCTTATTTTGAAAAAAATACAAGCCACAGAAAACCAGCACCGAAAACGCAATAGCAATCAGGGCATAGGTTGGATTTTGGAACATGACAGGAGGATTTACACCTAAAATAAGGTCACGTATCATACCTCCGCCCACCGCCGTGGTCATACCGAGTACACAAACGCCAAGCAAGTCCATCTGCTTTTTGATTCCCACCATGGCACCGGAGGATGCAAAGGCAATGGTACCGATGATTTCAATGATAAAAATATATTTGTCAAGCATCTTATCTTTCCTTCATTTTTGCTTCGATATCTTCTACGGTACGCACAATGTCCTCAGAAAGTACCACACAGCCGTCCTCGGTAATGAGTAAATCGTCTTCTACGCGGATACCGATTTCTTCTTCGTCGATATAAAGACCCGGCTCGTTGGTAATAATCATACCCGGTTCCAGCTTTGCCTTTTCAGGAACAGTTACGTCATGCACATCAATGCCTAAATGATGGGACACACCATGCATATAGTATTTGCCCACTTCTTCTTCCTTTTCGATGAGACCAAGCTCAATTAAGCCTTCTGCCAGAACCTTTTTACAAAGGTCATTCAAGTCCTTTAAGGTAACGCCCGGACGAGCCTCGGCTGCCACAGCCTGATTTGCCTTAAGCACAATATTATAAAATGCTTTTTGACGCTCGGTAAACTTACCGCTTACCGGATAAGTTCTGGTAATATCGGCGTTGTAACCCTTCACCCTTGCACCAAGGTCCAACAAAATCAAGGTATTTTCCTTGCACACATCATGATTGGTCTCATAATGCAGCATGGTGCCGTTGATGCCGGAGCCTGCAATAGTAGGAAATGCCATGCCGTCCGCGCCAAGGGATTTTACCTTATATTCAAACTCTGCCTGCACCTGATATTCCATCATGCCAGGCGTAAGAGTTTTAAGCACATGATTTAACGCTTCTTCCGTAACCTTGATTGCTTCCTTGGTTACCTCTACTTCCTCTGCATCCTTGTTCATACGGAGGGATGCCACTATCGGATAGATGTTATCCACGGATGTTCCCGGATAAGCCGCCGCAAACGCCTGTGCCTTTACCACGTTGAAATCCGGTAAATCGCTCATCTGGTGACGATACGTATCAAAATACACCTTCTTTGGAAGCTTGCGGTTCATGATACGGTCTAAGGTGCCCTGCAGGTTATCAATAACAGAGATACTTTCCACACCGCTGACTTCCTTTGCTTCTTCCTTCGTCATCTTCTTGCCAACCCAGCGCTCTACAGAAGGGTCAATCGGCTCAATAAATAACATTTCTTCCATTTTTTCGCCGCACTTATCAATAACCAGGGCCATATTCTCACGACGAATACCGGTTAAATAGAAAAACTGACGGTTTGCCTCAAAATGCTGGTAAGCATCTGCACTGATGTGTAGAGCCTCTCCGGAATAGAGCACAAGAATACTGCCCTGCTCCATCTGACTGAATACTTTTTCTCTTCTCTCTCTATAATTCATCATAGTTTACCTCTAATTCTTTCTCGCCACATAGGAGAACCAGTCTCCCATCTGCGTTACTTCCACAATTTCAAACCCATTGGCAAGCAGTGCTTCTTTTACCGCTTCTGCCTTTAAGTAAATGATTCCGGAGCTGATAAACAAAGCGCCCGGCTTCATAAATTCGTCTGCAATTTCAGCAAGCGGAATAATCACATCTGCCAGAATATTTGCTACAACAACATCATAATCATTGCCAAGCACCACTCTGGATTCTTCTTCGGAAAGCACGTTGCTAAGATAATAACCGCAGCCCTTTTCTGCCATTTCAAATACGGTGTAATCGTTATCCTCATCGGTGCCCGGCTTTGTCATTGCCGTTGCTGCACATAAACCGTTCTGACAGGCATTTTCGCCGGAAACGTTAACCGCATTTTCATCAATGTCGGTACCCATAACGAAGGAAGCGCCCAGTTTTCTTGCAACGATGGAAAGAATACCGCTGCCGCAGCCAAGGTCTAACACCTTGTCCCCTTCCTTTACGTGTTTTTTGAGGTTTAAAATACAAAGCTTTGTGGTTTCGTGGGAACCGGTACCAAAGGCAGTGCCCGGGTCAATTTCAATCACCATATCGTCTTCCCTGGTTTCCTCTAAAGTTTCCCAGGTTGGCTTAATTACAATGGTATCATCCACACGGAACGGCTTAAAGAACGCCTTCCAGTTGTTAATCCAGTCTGCATCCTCGGTTTCTGAAACCACGAAGTTTTTTGCACCGGTATCCACAAAGGTGTCAAGTTCCTCTAAACCTGCTTTAATTTCAGCCAGCTTAGCATCGATATTTGCATCCTCGTCCAGATAGAAGGTTACGGTTGCCTTACCTTCATCCGGCGGAAGCTCCGGCAAAATATCGATGAACATTTTCTTGCGGTCTTCTTCGGAAATTCCGAGATTATCCTCAATTTCGATACCGTCAATGCCAAGTTCATTCAATAAGTCACTGACTAAATCCACCGCTTCTGTGGTTGTTTCCAATGCAATTTTCTTCCACTTCATGATTGTTCTCCATTTCATATATTCTATTGTCCGCCATAAGCTTGCTATACGATACGCGCACAATAATCTTTAAAACGCACAAAAACAGACTAGCACCTGTTACAGTGCTACTCTGCTCTTTGCTGATTATTTATCGTCATCTACCAGGTTGTCGAAGAATTCTTTTACCTTCTTCATTCCCTTTTTTTCTGACTTCTTTTCGGTATCGGATGTTCCTTTGTCACCATTCATAACCTCGTCTAAATGGCGGATAGCTTCCTTCTGCTCACTTGTCAGCTTGGTTGGCACCTGCACCACCAAGGTTACATAATGGTCACCGCGGATGTCCTTATTACGAAGGGACGGAACACCCTTGCCGCGAAGCCGTACTCTGGTGCCGGTCTGGGTTCCCGGTGCCACGGTGTACATAACGTCACCGTCTACGGTACTGATTCGTACATCGCCGCCAAGTGCCGCTGTTGTAAAGCTGAGCGGTGCGTTGGAGAAGATGTCGGTATCCTGACGCTGGAAGGTTGGATGTTGGCTTACCGCTACTTCTACCAGTAAGTCACCACGCTCGCCGCCACGTTCGCCAGGCTCCCCTTTTCCACGGATGCGGATACTCTGGCCATGATCAATACCGGCCGGAATGGATACCTGAATCTTTTTACGCACGGTCTGATAACCTACACCACGACAGTCGTTACACTTATCTTTTACAATCTTACCGGTACCGCGGCAGTCAGGACACGCCTGAACGCTCTGGGACATACCGAATAAGGTCTGCTGTGTATATACAACCTGGCCACGGCCACCGCACTTACTACAGGTTTCCGGATTGGAACCCGGCTTTGCGCCCGAACCATGACAGATATTACATTCTTCCTTAAGATTTAAGTCCAGTTCCTTATCTGTGCCGAATACCGCCTCATCAAAGGTAATGCGGATTCCTGCACGGGTATTGGCACCCTTTACCGGACCGTTGTTGGAGCGGCGTCTGCCACCGCCACCGAATAAGTCGCCAAAAATATCGCCAAA
>JAZNXI010000007.1:0-9173 GCA_045593825.1 Lachnospiraceae bacterium | reverse complement strand
GACGGATTTTCCGGAGGATGAACTGAAGCGCCCGGTTTGTGAATACTCCGGCGGAATGAAACGAAAAATTAATATCGGAGCAGCACTTCTTCACCGGCCGGAGCTGCTTCTGTTAGATGAGCCGGTAGCAAATCTGGATACTGCTTCGGAGGAGCAGGTTCTGGCCGCCATAAAACAGCTGGCGGAACAGGGCACAGCCATTGTCTATGTAGGACATCAATTAGAAAAAATGAAACAGTTTTGTGATGATATCTGTTTCATTAATAACGGAAAGGTAGTAAGGGGTAAATAATGGCATTATTTGGTATGGGATATAAAAAGAAAATAGAGGAATTAAAACAACAGCTGGATGAGCAAAACTTCGAGCAGGCCGCAGCTGTTGCAGATGAAATTCCGGTAAAGCGCTTAAAGTCTGCTTATGAGCTGAATCTGGTGGGCAAGGCCTATAAGTGCAACGGGGATTTTCTGCAGGCAAGAGAAGCTTTTGAGCGTTCCTATGAGGTGCGCTGTTCCAGACCGGTTTTGATAGACATTATGGACTGCTGTCTGGAAGTAAAGGATTTGGAAAGTGCGGAAAAGTTCTTTGACGAATACCACAAGGTGGCACCGGAGGACAAGATTACCCAGTACAGATACCGCTACCGTATCGAAAAGAAAAAAGGACGGGAACGTCGTCTTCTGATTATGATTCTGGAAGAATTAAAGGCACTGGATTATGTGGAAGAGTATGCCTACGAACTGGCCAAGCAGTATCATAAGGCCGGCATGGCAGAAGAATGTATGAGAGAGTGCAACGATATTATTTTATGGTTTGGTTTCGGACCTACCGTGGAACGTGCCAAGACCCTTCTTGCATATTATAAAGGAGAAATCAGTTTAGAGGATATTAAGTCTGCCGGTGCAAGATATCAGGCGGAGGCAGAACGCCGGATGCAGGAAGAACAGGCAGAAAAAGAAGTCGCCGTTGCGGAGGAAGAGGCTGCGGAGGTCGCAGCAGTTGCAGAGGTTACTGAGGTTGCCGAAGAACAGCCGGAGGAACCGGAAAGTTACGAAGCAGAGGTAATTGCAGAGGAACAGCCTGCGCAGGCGGATGATTTTGTGCTGCCGGAAATCGATATGTCGGGTATTTCTTTTGAGGAAGAACCGGCAGAGAATGCTGCAGAACAAGAGGAAGTATCTTTTGCAGAGGATTTACAGGACAGTTCCCGGGCAGAGGAAGAACTGTTTATTCCTGAGACAGATCCAGTGGAAACCACCAACGAAAGATTGGCGGAGCTGTTAAAGAAAAAGAAGGTTTCCATTCCGGAAACATTAAAGAATTTTGGCCGTATTGACCGTATACGGAGACAGGTGGTAAAAAGTCTGGAGTTAGCCATCAGTGATAGAGAAAAGGCATATTTTGTGATTACGGGTGAAGCCCAGACCGGAAAAACCACACTGGCGCTTTCTTTTATCCGTCTGTTGTATCAGTTGGATATTGTAAAGTATGACCGCACGGCAACCATTGATGCTGTCCAGTTAAACCAGGTATCCATCGAGGATTATGGCGAAGAGTTAAAAAATTGCAATCTGATTATTGAAAATGCCGGTGGAATGACAAAGGAATCCATCGAAGGTCTTTTGCGCTTTTCGAAGGGCTGCAAAGGAAAAACCTGCGTTATTTTAGAAGATACCGTCCGGGATATTAATAAATTCCTTCGCGCAAGAGAAGAACTGAACGGTTTGTTTAATAACCGGATACATCTTGGAAAATACAATGCCGAAGATTTACTTGGCTTTGCTTACGATTATATTAAAAAAGAGGACTACGGCATCGATAAAATGGCTGCCCAGGTCCTCAGTGATAAAATTGATGAAATTGTCAGGGAATACGGTAACGACCAGAGACTTCTCCGCACCTTAAAGTTGGTGGAAGTTGTGGTTGCCAGAGCGGAAAAACGCGCCGGTGAGTTAATTCTTAACATGGCGGTGGAAGGTAAAATCCAACAGGGAAATTACCTGGTAATTATTTTAGAGGACGTTACGCCGTAAATTTACACCTTGAATTGAAGAGAAATGTCAGATTTTAAATACTGACCGCCCACGGAGCGTACTCGCTTTGAAATATGCAGGATATAAGAAGAATCCTTTGCATAAGCTTCCAAAGGCTCAATTTCAATTTCATTGGTATCTGCGTTATAGTGGATTGCGGTTTTTAACGGAACATTGGAAGTGTTTGTTACGTATAAATTCATGTTATTTATGGTAGCCGGGTCCAAAGGTGCAGAAAATTTAACCCGCCATACAAATTTGCCGGTTTTAAATTTTAAATTTTGTTTTACCTTTCCTTCCATGCCATCCGGAACTGATTCAAAATTGATGAAGTTCATATAACAGGCCTTCCTTTCGTGTATGCTTAGTTCCAGTGTAACATATTCTTTCCAATTTGAACAGAGAGGAAAATCACTCATTATGCAAAAAAAGTCAAATATTGTTTTATTGGGGATGCCCGGTTCCGGAAAGAGTACGGTGGGGGTGCTTCTGGCAAAACGGCTCGGAAAGCGGTTTGTAGACACAGACCTGCTGATTCAGGAGCAGGAAGGAAGACTCCTTAGCGAAATTATCAGGGAAAAAGGGCTGGAAGAATTTATCGCCATTGAAAATCGTGTAAATGCATCCGTAGAGGCGGAAAATGCCGTAATTGCACCGGGAGGCAGCGCTATTTACGGAGAAGAAGCAATGGAGCATTTTAAAGAAATTGCAGAAATTGTGTATTTGAAGCTTTCCTACCGAAGCATCGCAAGACGCCTTGGCGATTTGACAAAACGGGGCGTGGTGTTCCGGCCGGGACAGTCGTTAAAGGCACTTTACAAAGAACGGTGTCCGCTTTACGAAAAATATGCGGATTATGTGGTGGAGTGTGACGGTAAAAAAATAGGGGAAACTTTGGAAGCTGTAAGAAAAACTTTAGGAAAATGATTTGCCTGACGAAAAAAGTGCTTTACAAATAAGAAAGAATCGGGTATAGTTATTTAGTTAGTATTGGATTTAACCGAGGTGTAAAAATGGATCAATATATAATCAAAGGCGGCACAGCGCTGGCCGGCGAAGTAGTAATCAGTGGAGCAAAAAATTCTGCATTGGGAATTTTGGCAGCAGCAGTTCTCACCGAAGAACCGGTTTGTATTAAGAATCTGCCAAATATCCGTGATATCAATGTTTTGCTTCAGGCAATCGAAGGCATCGGTGCCCATATCGAGCGGGTAGATGCACATACCGTAATTATTAATAGCGCAAATGTACATCCAATGGCTGTAGATGATGAATATATCAGAAAAATCAGAGCATCCTATTACTTAATCGGTGCCCTGCTCGGCCGTTTTAAAAAGACCCAGGTGGTATTGCCGGGTGGCTGTAATATTGGTAACCGTCCAATTGACCAGCACATTAAGGGCTTTGAAGCGCTTGGTGCCAATGTGGCAATTCAGCACGGCATGGTAATTGCAGAGGCAAAACAGCTGGAAGGCAGCCATATTTACTTAGATATTGCCAGTGTTGGTGCAACCATCAATATTATGCTGGCTGCTTGTTTGGCAAAGGGTCAGACTATTTTGGAAAACTCCGCAAAGGAGCCTCATGTAGTTGACGTTGCCAACTTCTTAAACAGTATGGGTGCCAACATCAAGGGTGCAGGTACCGATGTTATCCGCATTACCGGTGTTGAAAAACTCCATGGCAGTACTTATTCCATCATTCCTGACCAAATCGAAGCAGGAACATTTATGCTGGCTGCGGCGGCAACCAAAGGCGACATTACTATCCGTAATGTTATTCCAAAGCATCTGGAAGCAATTTCCGCAAAGTTAGAGGAAATCGGTGCATTTGTAGAAGAATTTGACGACGCTGTCCGTGTTGTGGCAACTAAGCGTCTTGGCCATACTCATGTAAAGACTCTGCCATATCCGGGCTTTCCAACCGATATGCAGGCACAGATTACCACGCTGTTAGCCCTTTCCGAAGGCACCAGCATCGTAACAGAGAGCATGTTTGAAAGCCGTTTTAAGTATGTAGATGAGCTGGTACGCATGGGTGCCTCCATTAAAGTGGAAGGAAATACCGCTATTATTGATGGTGTTTCGGGAGTTACCGGAGCAACTGTCAGTGCACCTGACTTACGTGCCGGAGCAGCACTTGTAATTGCAGGTCTGGTAGCAGAAGGCTTTACCATTGTGGAACACATCGAATTCGTAGAACGCGGCTATGAGAATTTCGAAGGAAAGCTTTGTGGTCTCGGTGCCCACATTGAAAAAATGGATTCCGAAGACGAAAGAGCAGTACAAAAATTTAAACTTAAAGTGAGCTAGACTCTTATACCGTACAAAAAAGAGATATCCCGTGAAAGTTCCTTACCATAAAAGGGGAACTGAACAGGATATCTCTTTTTGTCTTTATTTACACCACACCTACAATACTGAGTCCCGGTTCATCTCTTAAATCGACGAAACGGTCTCCTTCCAAGGCAATAACCGGTTTGTCCAGCTGGTTACGCTGCATCATAATAATTCTTCCGGTTTCGCCGTTGCTTAATTTTACCGTATAATTTAAGTAAGAGTACATAATCTGATCCAGGAAGGTCATCAGGAATCCCGGATCGTAAACCGTGAGGCCTTCGGTCTGGAAAATGCCGATAACTTCCAACGGACAGATTGGACCGCGGTATACACGGTTTGCCGTAAGGGCATCATAAACATCTGCGATGGCAACAATTTTTGCAAAAGGCTCAATTTCGTTAAGGGTTAATTTGTTTGGATAACCCTTTCCGTCACAGCGCTCATGGTGCTGCAGGGCAGCTTTGGCAATACGGGGGTCTATGTTCTGGTCTTTCAGAATATTGTAACCAAGCAAAGGATGCTCCTGGATAATGCGATATTCATCGTCGGTCAGCTTGCCCGGTTTTTTTATGATTTCCGGAGGAATTAACATTTTACCAAGGTCGTGCAGAAGGCCGGCCAGGGTAAGGGCCTCCATTTCGTCCTTGTCATATTTTAACCAGTGGGCAAACAGGTTACAGATTAAGGCAACATTCATACTGTGAACATAGGTGGCATCATCCAAATTTCTGATAGTCATCATCATGTCTAACAGGGAGTTTGGATTTTTACAGGAACCAAAAATTTTGGAAACGTCTGCCAGCATGCTTTCGGTATTTAATGGAGCTTTGTTGTGTATGACTTCATTTACCTGTTCTTTGTAAGATACAAAGGAGCTGTAAAAGGTTGTGGAAAAGGTCCGGTATTCGGAGCTGGCTTTAATACGGCCAACGTAGGAAGCGCCTTCCGGAACAACAACCGGTTTGTTTTTGTATACCGGCTTCTTCTTTTCTTTTTTCTTAAGAGATTCCGGAGTAACAATAACAATTTCTTCGACAGAATAGAACTTCAGTCGGGTAATCATGCGGTCGGTTAAAGCTGCCCCTTCCCCCGCAATTAAATAATCGGAAGAAGAGTAAATGTCTTTACCGATTATCATACCCGGTTCTGCAAATGAAGTTTTGATTTTCATCAGTTCTTTCATTCGTATCGTCTCCTAAACTGTAAGTGATTATAAATAGTTCTTTAATGCGTCTACTTTATCTAATGCTTCCCAAGGAAGGTCTAAATCGTTTCTGCCGAAGTGACCGTAGGAAGAAGTCTGCTTGTAAATAGGTCTTCTTAAGTCAAGCATCTTGATAATGCCTGCCGGACGTAAATCGAAGTTTTCGCGGATGATAGCTTCTAACTCAGCCTCGGATTTTACGCCGGTACCGAAGGTGTCTACCATAACGGAGGTTGGCTGAGCAACACCGATAGCGTAGGATAACTGGATTTCGCAACGCTTAGCAAGACCTGCAGCAACCAGGTTCTTGGCAACATAACGTGCAGCATAGCATGCGGAACGGTCTACCTTAGTGCAGTCCTTACCGGAGAAAGCGCCGCCGCCGTGTCTTGCATAACCGCCGTAGGTATCTACAATGATTTTACGGCCGGTAAGACCGGAGTCGCCGTTTGGTCCGCCGATAACAAAGCGGCCGGTTGGATTGATGAAGAATTTTGTGGTATTGTCAACAAGTTCTTCAGGAAGGACAGGTTCGAATACATACTTACGGATGTCTTCGTGAATCTGTTCCTGAGGAATTTCCGGTGCATGCTGGGTGGATAATACCACTGCATTGATGTGAACAGGCTTGCCTTCTTCGTCATATTCTACGGTAACCTGGGATTTGCCGTCCGGACGAAGGTAAGGCAGTGTGCCGTCCTTACGTACCTTGGTAAGCTGACGGGTCAGCTTGTGAGCCAGGGAGATTGGATATGGCATGTATTCTTCGGTTTCGTCGGTAGCGTAGCCGAACATCATGCCCTGGTCACCTGCACCGATAGCGTCGATGTCTGCGTCGGTCATCTTGTTTTCTTTTGCTTCTAAAGCTTTATCTACGCCCATGGCGATGTCGGTGGACTGCTTGTCCAGTGCAATCATTACGCCGCAGCTGTTTCCGTCAAAACCATAGTCACCATTGTTGTAACCGATTTCGCAAATGGTTTCACGAACGATTTTCTGGAAATCTACGTTTGCTTTGGTTGTGATTTCGCCCATAACAAGAACCAGACCGGTGGTACATGCGGTTTCGCATGCTACACGGCTCATTGGGTCCTGCTCCAGGAGTGCGTCTAAAATGGAGTCGGAGATGGCATCACAGATTTTATCCGGATGTCCCTCGGTTACGGATTCAGATGTAAATAATCTTTTGCTCATAACTTAAATTCCTTTCTTTGCAGGTGCGCAAAAATTTTTGCGCCGGGTTTATGGTATTAGTGCAACAAAAAAGTCCGCAATAAGCGGACCTGGAACGTCTGTAAACCAAATCCTCTTATTGTTCGAACTGCCAAGGGCAGTATACTCGCTCAACTTGGCACCTTTCCTTGCGGGGGTTGCCGTGACTTCACTGAGTCTTTACTCTCCGTCACTCTGAATAAGAGTTAATGCTAACTTTTCTGTAGCTTGAGTATGCGCTTTTTTTCGGTTTTTGTCAAGTAAAAACTACAGGAAAACGATGGTTTATGAAAAGTTTAGGAAATAGTAATAAATTTTAGATGAACAGATGGGGGAAAGTGTGCTATACTCACAATAGGAGGAGGCACGAAATGAAACTGAGAAACCGATTATTTGCGGCATTTTTTATCATAATATTATTGCCCTGCAGTATGATAGGAACCATTGGCTCTGTTATTTTGGCACAGCAGGTTAGCTCTATGGAGGATACCTATCAGGTAGAAACCGATGGCTGGGAGGTTGTTACGGAACCGGTACAGATTTTAAACCGTATGACCAAATCGGTTTTTAATGAACTAAGTACTATGGCACAGCAGTATCCGGAACGATTTTGCGACACTGCGCAGATGAATACGGTAAACACCGGGCTTTTGAAAAGCTACTCCTATCTTTTAGTGGAAAAAAACAATGAAATGATTTTTGTGGGAAACCAGATGCATTATAACCGTATCATGCGGCAGATTCCCGATGTAGGTGGTTCACAGGTTACTTATGACGGTGGCGTTTATGTGGGAGGAGAGGTTCCTTTTCTGGTAAAACAGCAGGATTTTTCTTTTGAAAACGGTGCGTCGGGGAGCTTTTATATTATTACCGATGTAAATGCCATGGCCCTGCGTCTGAAAAGCGCGGCAAATATTGTTATTTTCGGTAGTATTCTGACCATTGTATTTACTGCCTGTATTTTGGTGGCATGGTTGCATCAGGGAATTTTAAAACCATTAAATGCTCTTAGAAAAGCAACCAGACAGTTGCAGGACGGTAACCTGGATTACTCTTTAAAAGAGAGCATTTCCGATGATGAAATCGGGCAGCTGTGTGCGGATTTTGAGGAAATGAGGGTGCACTTAAAAAATGAGATTGAAGTGCGGATTCAGTATGAGCAGGATTTAAAAGAGTTAATCAGTAATATTTCCCATGATATTAAAACTCCGTTAACTGCCATTAAAGGCTATGCAGAAGGCCTTCTCGACGGCGTGGCGGATACGCCGGAGCGTCGGGAAAAATACTTACGTACGATTTATGCCAAGGCCAGTGACATGACAACCCTGGTGGATGAATTATCATTTTACACAAAAATTGATACCAACAACATCCCGTATCACTTTGAAAAGGTACGTGTAAATGACTATTTCCGGGATTGTATCGAGGATAACAGTCCGGAGCTTGAAATTGTGCATGTGGAGCTTTCCTTTGAAACCGACGTGGCAGATGAAGTGCATGTATTGGGCGACCGGGAGCAGCTGCGCCGGGTAATGAATAACCTGATCGGAAATGCGGTAAAGTATCGGGGGGAAAAGGAAAAAGGTATTATTAAGGTCTTCCTGCATGAGGAAGAAGGAATGGTACAGGTAGATGTAGCCGACAACGGAAAAGGTATTGCGGAAAATGCATTGCCGTACGTTTTTGAACGCTTTTACAGAGCGGATGCATCCCGTAATTCCAAGCAGGGAGGAAGCGGACTGGGTCTTGCCATTGCAAAGCGTATTATCGAAGAACACGGCGGACGCATTTTTGCAGAAAGCAAGGAAGGAGAAGGAACCACCATCAGCTTTACCTTAAAAAAGATAGAAGCATCAGAGAAGAAAGGAATGGAGCAACATGACTAATATATTGATTATTGAAGACGAAATAGCAATTGCAGAACTGGAAAAAGATTATCTGGAACTGGCAGGGTTTCAGGTTACCATGATAAACGAAGGAAATAAGGGACTGACAGAAGCACTGGAGGGGGATTATCAGCTGATAATCCTCGATTTGATGCTGCCGGGGCTGGACGGATTTGAAATTTGCCGCAGAATCCGTGAAGAAAAGGATATTCCGATTCTTATGGTTTCTGCGAAGAAAGAGGATATTGATAAAATCCGGGGACTTGGTCTTGGAGCGGATGATTATATGACAAAACCTTTTAGCCCGAGTGAACTGGTAGCCAGGGTAAAGGCGCATCTTGCCCGCTACGAAAGACTGGTTAAAAACCATGATAAAGCCAATGAAATCATTGAAATCCGGGGCATGAAGATTGACAAAACTGCCCGGAGGGTTTATGTTAATGAAGAAGAGAAAATTTTGACAACAAAGGAATTTGACCTGTTAAGCTTCCTGGCAGGACA
>JAZNXI010000006.1:0-8285 GCA_045593825.1 Lachnospiraceae bacterium | reverse complement strand
GACTACGAGGGCATGAATCAGGTAGACATGGTTGTCACCTTACACGCCTGTGATACCGCCACCGATTTTGCCTTAGCAAAAGCCATTGGCTGGGATGCTTCCGTAATCTTAAGCGTACCTTGTTGCCAGCATGAATTAAATAAGCAAATCAAAAACGAGGAGCTTTCCCCTCTCTTAAAATATGGTCTCATCAAAGAGCGTACTGCCGCCCTGTTCACCGATGCTATCCGCGGGAATTTATTAGAAGCGGCGGGCTATCAGACACAGATTTTAGAGTTTATTGACATGGAGCATACGCCGAAGAATATTTTGCTGAGGGCAGTTAGAAAACAGAAGCCAAGCGAAGAAAAGCTGCAGAAGAATTTGGAAGAAATCGAGCCGACATTGGAACTGTTGCATGCTGAGCCGATGTTGTACAAATTATTAAAGAATTAATTACTAAATCCCAAGGGAGTGTGTTTCCAACCTATGGTTGGAACTGCGCTCCCTTTCTCAAACTGATACGTTATTGTCTTTTTCATCCTTTCCACGTAAACTATTGGTGTAGCTACAACACACAACCTAATATAACAGCATCTTTACGAAAGGGAAACAAACATGAATACCATAAAACTTCACGAACAAATCTCCTTTTTAAGAAAGCAGAAAGGTCTTACTCAGGAACAGTTGGCAAATTCCCTTGGCGTCACTAACCAGTCCGTCTCCAAATGGGAATCCGGACAATGCTGCCCGGACATCCAGCTGTTGCCGAGCATTGCAGAACTTTTTGAAGTTTCCGTGGACGAGCTTCTTGGATGCAGTTCTTCCAAAGGACTGGGCGATATCTGTTTAAACCTAAAAGATTATTTTACAGCACTTCCTGAGAAAGAATCCTTCGAAAATTCCTATCGGCTTGCTGCCCTGTTGCACGAAATTGCAGTTACCGACGGCTACAAAAAGTTCATACCGTGGCAGCAAAAAGACTATTCCACCGACATCATTTCCTCCTGGGGACTTTCCATCTGCTCCGAACCGGAGGGCAGTACCGGAAGAATGGCTGACAGTGTCTTTTTCTCTCTGGGTAAAGCATTCCAGACACTAAATGTCTCCCAGTTATACGAATTATCCCTAGCTATGGAACACTTTTCTGACCTTAATGTGTTGAAAACCATGTATGCCCTCTATGAGTTAACCATTGGTGACTTTGACCTTTATGTAGCGTTAGAAGACATCGCTTCCAAGGCAAATTTACCTGCTGATGAAACAAGGCAGGCATTAGAGAAACTGCCAATAACCGTAAAAGAGGAAAACGGCGAACTTTTATACCGTTTAGAGGGCTCCTTCTGTCATATGCCGGCGTTATTAACCTTTTTGTTTAAGTTCCGATAATGTGCGGAAATAACGATTAATAACACATTCCGAATAAAGTAAAAAAGGCGGTCTGAATTACAGACCGCCTCTCATACTTCATATTGCTTTTCCTTTATCTGTACATAAACCCTTCATACCACAATGAGGACACTTCAAGGCATGTTCGTTAAATACATGCACGTTAAAACACATTTGGGTCCAATGAGGCTGAAATTTTTCTCCACAATTTCCACAAGCAAAATAATGCTTGCTTCCTTCAACACCAGAAAAGATAGCGCGGACTAAGACAATTACTATTGATAAAATCAAAATGCCGATAACAAAACCACCCATATGTTGTGCACCTCCATTATTTATTGAATTTATTCATTTTCATAGTAGCATACTTACTTATTTTTGTCACGTAGTTATTGTGAGCACACATCTACTTTTTTAATTCAGTTAAAAAATATACTACCTATTCTCTAAATCAAAATCTGACTCTTTACATCCTTTTGCTAAATAAGTACAACCAGAATACTTCTTTTGATTATACTCCTTTTTGAAAATTGCCAAAACCCGATTCGTTGGGTGCGTAAGCTTTCTAACGTCTTCCCTATATAAAGTAACCGGATAATCTGCTCCTACCCCATTCTTGAATCCAAGGCTTAATACAACTTTTGTATTCCCGACAAAATAATCTGCTTTAAGACAAATTCCACTATTAATGAATTCTCCTATCATACAACTATTATATAGCAAATCTGAAAGGTAAGGTAATACTAACAATTTTTGTTGTACCTTTCCTTGTTTATCAAATTCGAAGTCCTTTTCAGAAAGTTTTTTATCAATGCAGCTTGAGTAAAATAATTGGGCTGATAAATGAGATTTAACTCCTGTCAAATGGAGGAAATTCAAATCACGAAATCCAACTTCAACATATTTCACAATATTATTTTCCTGATAAAATATAATAAAATGTTTTCCCCGTAACTTTTCTTCATAGTTTTTTGCTGCTTCCAAAATAATTTTTAATGCTTCTTCCTTTTTGTATTTTGCCAATTCTTCTCCTTTCTACAGAAAAAGGTTGCCCTTTCGGACAACCTTACTTTCTAATATTTGCTGATTTTTCTGTTGTCTGCCAACCTGCTGCCCTATGAAATGCAGCTGAAATGTGGAGTTTTTCTGTTGCTCCCCAACCTGCCAGCCGATGAACTGGCTAATCTGTCAGATTTTTATGGTGTCAGCTCACCTGAAAATAGTATTACTATTTTCATTTTTATTATACTCATACTGAACATATTTTGTCAATAAACTAAATATAAACTTTTACTTCTTCAGCGCCAACCAGCACCCTTCCGCACCTACACCATTCTCCGGTGCGGTCATGAATCCCTTATCAATGAGAGTATCAATCAAAGTATTCAGAACCGGCATTGCCGCCAGGCTGTTAGCCCGTTTGTAGTCACCAAGCACATGCTCTGGCACATACTTTTTTATCAGCGCCGCAATCTCTGCTGCCACTGCTTCCACTTCCGGTTTGTATTCCTGAATCAGACCATCATTTAACTTTGTCAAATTCATCCAATCGTCAAGGTTACAAACCAGAATCTTGGTATAAAGCATATCTCCTTCTCTATAGAGATAACCTTCTGCAATAGCCTTCGCCGCCTGTTCCTGTTCTTCTTCGCAGAGCGACGAAACAGCAATTCCTTCCACCGCACGGATAGCCAGCTGAAGCTTGGCATCCAGCATTGCTTCGCCACCACAATGGAAATGAGCCTTAATTTTATCGAAGTAGATATTTTCCGCAAGAACCTTGGAATATCCGCAGATGTTATCTCCATGGGACTGGTCAAATCCGACACCGTAGTTTCTTCTGCCCGGCTCATTCCGATAACCGAAACAGGTAAACGGACGGTTGCTCTGCTCCACATCTGCAAAATATTCTTTCTCCAGCAGGTTTTCCACCAGTCCGGTAAAGATGTACGCCATGGTATGGACATGCTGCCAAAGCACCAGATTCAGGTCCACCTTTCGGTTCAGGTACGGAAATCCAAGATATGCCTCCTTGTTTTTTTCCACGTAGGAAATGACCTTTTCGCAAATGGCAGGAATCCGTATCTTATATACCTCTTCCATTTTCTCCAGCTCTTTAACATCCAGCAGTACAAAATTGTTAATATAACGGCCATCCGGCAGTTTCTTTAATAATCCGTAGTTACCCTTTTCGCCCCGGGTCTGGATTTCCAACTCTTCCTCTGCATACAGCATCGGAAGATTCAATTCCTCGGAAATTTCCTTCGCTGTATGCGCCTTGTTTTTACAAAGCCACACCACCTGCATGGATAACTGCCTGGTACATACGTTTCTTGGGTCTCCCGTGGTTGGCATACCCGTGCCCCAGATTTCAAAATCCAGCTTTTGAAATGCCACCGGTTTCTTTTCCTTTTCTTCCATCATAACCTCACCTGTTCCTTCCTCACTAAGCTCCTGACGAATCAGATTCCTTGCTGAAAATAGCCGTTGCTTGATGGTGGTCTCCTTCACCCCGTAAATGGCTGCAATGTCCTTTACGGATAGTCCATCCAGATAAAAGGCAACCATTACATCCCGGTAAGCCTTTGTTAAGAAAGAAATCTGCCGGTAAATGCGCTTTAACTGGTAAAGGTCCTCCTCTTCCGAGAGAGTTGCTTCCAGCACGCTTTCCACGCTATCCGTAGCCTCAATCACAAGAAGCTCATCCTCCGGATTTCCGGCATAACTACGTTCTGCCGCCCGGCGTTTCCTCTCCGAAAAGTCGGCATACACATTCCTTGCCACCCGCCAGATAAAACCATAGAGTTCCCCGATTTCGCCCTCCGCTTGTGCTGATTTTACCAAGGCAAATACAATGTCAGAGCAAAGTTCCTCCGCCTCGTGGCTGTCCGCTGTTCTGGCATAGCAAAAGCCGAAGAGTTTATCCAGCAATTCCTGATTCATTATTTTCAACAGTTCTGATTTTTTCATAGTTCCTTCTTTCGAATGCTTTGATCAATGCTTTCACTCATATAGTCAGCTCAAATTAGTACAGGTTAGGTCCCGCGCCATTAAAATATGAGTCTCCGGAACCGTTAGACCGGTTCCAAAAAGCACCTCCTAAAACCCGCTCATCGCTAACGGTTTCCGGAGGTGCTTTTTCTCACACTACGTAGTATTGCGCCTGTGCCGCAAACATTTCCGCATAAATGCCGTCCGGCTTATTCACCAGCTCGGCATGGGTGCCGTATTCTTTTAATTCCTTGTCAGAGAATACCGCAATCCGGTCGCAGAACTGACAGCTGGACAGTCTGTGGGATATGTAAATGGCTGTCTTTTCGTGTACCAGTGTATCAAACTGGCGGTAAATATCGTACTCTGCCATTGGGTCAAGGGCGGCAGTTGGCTCATCCAGAATAACCACCGGCGCATTCTTATACAGTGCTCTTGCAATGGCAAGCTTCTGCTGTTCACCGCCGGAAGGTTCAATGCCGTCTTTGTCAAAATGCTTATACACCACCGTATCTGCACCATTACTTAATGTGGACAGTTTTTCTGCCAAGCCAACACGCTCCAGAACAGTAGTTACATCCTGTGTATCATCTTCAGACTTCTCCATCAGAATGTTTTCCTTCATGGTAAAGGCAAATAACTTGAAATCTTGAAATACCGGCGCAAAAACGTGCATGTACTCCTCATAGTCATACTCTCTGATATCCACACCGTCCATCAAAATAACACCCTTTGTCGGGTCATACAAACGACAAAGTAATTTAACCAGCGTTGTTTTTCCGGCACCGTTTAAGCCCACCACAGAAAGATGTTCTCCCGGTGTCAGGGTCAGGTTGATATTTCTTAACACTTCCACATCCGAGCCCGGATAAGTAAAGGAAACATCCTTAAATTCAAAAGTATGAGCCCCCGGCTGTACCGGCTTGTCACCCTTCCTAATAGCCGCCGGATAGTCCATAAACTTTACATATTCATTGGCATAATTTGCCCGCTTGGAAAGCTCCTGAAAATTCCATACCAGATTTCTCATGGAACTGTAAAAAGTGCCCACCGCCGTAAACATCTGGGTTGCCACACCGATGGTAATTCTTCCGGTAATTGCCAGAACACCAAGATAAAAATAGGTTCCGGAATCCCGAATAATATCTGTTGCCACCATCAGAAGATTAAGTGGAAGCTGCTTGTTGGCAAGAGTTTTCCAATTGCCAACCATAATATCGGTATAATGGTCCCACTTATCTACCATCATATCCTTGGCACCGTATAAACGGATGTCCTTACCGTAACGGAAATCGGTGAGTTCCCAGCCAAGATAACCAAACACTCGGTTTATTTTGGAAAGCTCTGCATACTGCTTCTGTTCAATCTGGTTCAGTTTGTTGTTAATCAGTCCTGAAAACACTAAAATTGCAGTTGTAATCAAAATCAATACCGGTGCCTGGGTTGCCACAATCACAATTACACCGATTACGGTAAGCAATGCGGATACCATATTAAACAACGGCTCCACAATGCCGTTTAAGCCACCGGAATACCAGGTCATACCGTTTTTTGCAAGCTCCATCTGGTCCAGTGCCGCTTTATCCTCGGTGAGCTGGAAATCCAGTTCCATAATGCGGGCACTCAGCAGGGTTTTATAGTAGTTTTCAAACTTAACCGTATAACGTTCCAACACGTTGCCCAGAATACCGTTTAGCAAGTTTAAAACAAACTCAGAGGCAAGAATAAATACTACATACCCAAATATCTTCTCTGCGCTTCTTGTGGTCAGCATTTCGTCCACAAGAAGAGGCATAATCATAATGTTTATAAAAGGCATTACCGTCATTACTACAAGCCTCAGAAACCGGACGATAAAATATATTTTATATCTTTTCCATGCCGTAGGAAGAAAGTATTTGTATATTTTTAAAATAACATTTTCTTGTTTTTTCATACTTCTTCCTCCTCTCCGCTTTCATAGTACTGGGCCTGTACTTCAAAAATTTCCGCATAGGCACCGCCCTTTTTAAGAAGCTCCTCATGGGTGCCGTATTCCACCATTTCGCCCGCCACAAACATGGCAATCACATCGCAGAATCTGGTGGAGGATAATCGATGGGAAATATAAACGGCGGATTTTTCCTGAATCATCCGGTCAAAATTCTGATACAGCTCGTACTCTGCCAAAGCATCCAACGCCGCTGTCGGCTCATCTAACACAATTACCGGGGCATCTTTATAAAGTGCCCTTGCCAGTGCCAGCTTCTGCTTTTCGCCACCGGATAAATCCACACCGTCATCATGGACAACCTTTAACAGTTCGGTATCGATGCCATGCTCCAGCTTGTCTACTTTTTCCTTCAAGCCGGACATATCCGCGCAACTTCTTGCCAAAACTTTATCGGTGTTTTCCGGACTTTGCATGGATATATTTTCTGCCATCGGAAACGCGAACAGCTCCACGTTCTGGAACACAGGAGCAAACATTTTATAATATTCATTTCTGCGGAACATCTTGATGTTCACACTATTTAATAAAATCTCGCCTTCAGTCACATCATAAAGACGCAGTAACAACTTAATAAACGTAGTTTTTCCGGCACCGTTTAAGCCAACCACCGCCAGACGCTGTCCTGCCGGAAAGCTTAGATTTAAATTCTTTAAGGCATAGGTTTCCGCACCTTCGTACTTGAAACCTACGTTACGGAATTCAAAATCTAATTTTCCTGATTTCACTACTTCGGATAAATCTTCAAACTCACCGTTCTCCTCAACCGGCCAGTCCATAAAGGTTCTGAAATCGTCGGTCTGCAGAGAACACCGCTGGATGTCGCCCACACCGGCATAAAAATCGGACAATGCAGCAGAAAAGGCACCGCAAAGGCCTAAAAACAGAGTAAAATCCGCAATGGACAATCCCTCATGCAGAACCTCCGTTACCAAAATGCAATACATTACCGCACCGGAAAACAGACTGGTGCAGGTATAAATCACCGAATGACGCAGCCAGAAGTTACGGCTTCTTCCCCACTTCTTTTCATGGTCGTCAAAAATCTCCCGCTGACGCTTAAGCAGCCAGTTCTTCATGGAAAACAGGCGGATATCCTTGGCAAAATCAAAATCCTGAGTGCATCGCTCCATGTAATTCATTTTACGCCAGTTTGGCGCCATGGCATCATAATATGCCTTTTTATCATCTTTAATGGACCACAAATAAGAACCAAAATTGGTCAGCATTGCTACCGTCAGGGCGATAATCAAACGCCAGTCCAGTCCGATAATAGCAGTGGCACTCACCGCCATCGTCACCACATGGGCTCCCAGCCGGAACATGTTGTGCATCATGCCTTCCACACCGTTATTATTGCCTCCCGTTGCCTGGCTTGCCTTCTGGAACATATCCAGCATATGCGGCTGCTCCAGGGTCTGATAGTCCATGGTTAATACCTTATCAATACGTTCCGTTATCATATGCATGCGCACCTTGATAAAATTAAACCAAAGGCGGTTGTTAATTATGGTGTCACCACCAATACAAACCACTTCTATAACAACAACTGCAATCAAAAGCTTTATCAATGGCGCAATGTCCTTATTCACAAGTCCTTCCTGTGCCTGCACAATTTCAATCACATATTTAGCAATGTAACTCCACAAATACCGCATCACCGACTGGGTCACAACACCCAATGCCATTAGCAGCAGTAAAATTTTCTTGTACTGCCATAACTTTTTCAGTATGTAAACCATGTTGCTGAACAAACCATGCTTGGTATGCGGCGTTAACAGCTTGCCATCTTCATCCCGCTCCCCAAAAAGGACGGTGGCACCTTCTTTCTTCTTATTCACTTTTGTTTCTTTCCCCATGATTTTCTCCCCTTAATCAACAAATTACTACATAAGATGATTATACATTTTTTTACGCCAAAAGTATCGTTATCCCT
>JAZNXI010000005.1:0-1878 GCA_045593825.1 Lachnospiraceae bacterium | reverse complement strand
CGGTATTGATATCATGCGTTCGGAACCGTACGTTTTGTTTATCAACGGAGAGTTTTGGGGATTTTATCTTCTCCGTGAAAAACCGGAGGACTATTACATCCAATCTCATTACGGAATTGACGAAAACAATGTTACCGTCATCAAAAACGGTGGTTTAGACTCCGGTACCGAGGAAGCACTGGAGGAATACCGTGACTTCTGTAAATGGGCATCCACCGCCGACATGACTATTCCTGCAAATTATAAAAAATTCTGCGATCAAATGGACGTGCAAAGCTTCATGGATTACATTGCCATAGAAACCTATGTAAATAATACCGACTGGGCATTTGGGTATTTAAACAACTGGATGGTATGGCGTTCCGAAATTGTTGATCCACAACTGGAAAGAGCGGATAAAAAATGGCGGTTTATCCTTTATGATCTGGATATCTCCTCCGGTTTATACGGCAGCCATGATACTGCAGCATCCTATGACTCTTTAAGCAGAATTGAGGCCCCTTGGAATGATTTCAATTTCCCGGCCATGCTAAAAAATCTTTGCAAAAACCAGGACTTTTTAGAAGCATTTTATCACAATTATCTTTCCGTTATCGACAACAGCTTCGCCATAGATAAAGTAGAAGCCCTGCTATCGGAATATACAAGCGCCTACAAAGATGCCACCTGTGACACTCATCGCAGATTCAGCAACTCCTGGGCTGCAAGTAGTTATGACAACGAAGCAGAGGGGCTTCTTGAATTCTTTAAAACCCGCCCGAAATATGCCAAGCTGTATTTGGATATATTCTGCGGCAAGGACCTCGCAGACGGTACGCTTAGCCAAGCCCGGCTCCTTCCTCCTTCCACCTGGTGGTACTGGGGCGAAGCAGACTACCGGACAGATGAAAAAAACGAGATTTTTTATGTCCATGTTCCGGAAACTCTGGAGGAATCCTGGCATGCCCAGGCAGGTGCATCCGGTCTTTCTTTAGAAAAAGGCGAGATGTACTATATCACCTTTGAAGCCTCCTGCAACGGAACCGGAAATTTAGAACTTTTTACAAACCGCAACGACAACGGTAACTACCCTACCGTTCAGATTGCCGATTTTGACTTGACAAAAAACCTGACGAAATATTCCTGCGTCTTCGTAATGACAAGCGACACTCATGATGACTGGAGTCTTTGCTTTAACTTTGGCAAAGGACTGGGAGATTTCGTAATAAAGAATATATCTATCAGCAAACTAAAATAACTCTGTAAACAAAAAGAATGGCGGCACTTTCGTGCCGCCACATTTTTTACTCTTATTTATCTACAGAGAACTTATAAACTGTCATTGTGGAATATTCTTCATACGCCTTAACTACGGAAGTCTTGAAGAATTCCTTTTCGTTACAAGCATCCGGGAAAAGCTGTGTCTCGAAGCAGACACCCTCTCTCTTTAAGTAAACCTTGCCGCCCTTACCTGCAACCTTACCATCGATAAAGTTACCTGCATACAGCTGCATGCCAGGAAGGTCTGTGAACACTTCCATACGTCTGCCGGACTTTGGGTCATACAGGCTTGCAACGTATTCTACATCCTCACCGGAGTTGTTAAGAACATAGTTGTGGTCGTAACCACCGGCCTGGGTAAGTGGCAGATAATCGTCATCGATTCTGTCGCCCATTGCCTGCTCGGTACGGAAATCCATTGGAGTGCCTTCTACCGGACGAAGCTCGCCGCTTGGGATTAAGTTATCATCGGTTGGTGTGAAGTAGTCCGCATCAATAAATACCTTGTGGTCTAAGATGGAACCTGCATCATGACCTGCCAGATTGAAGAATGTATGGTTGGTTAAGTTTACAACAGTGTCCTTATCAGAAACGCCAAGGTACTCAATAGCCAGCTCG
>JAZNXI010000004.1:0-31927 GCA_045593825.1 Lachnospiraceae bacterium | reverse complement strand
TGGAAGCGTCAGGCATTAAAGGCATACGGTTTCTCCTACGGCGAGGGTCTGTACACCGACATGAACGCTATCCGCCGTGATGAAGACACCGATAACATCCACTCCATTTTCGTAGACCAGTGGGACTGGGAAAAAATTATCCTGCAGGATGAGCGTAACGTAGAAACCTTAAAGCATGTGGTGCGTAAGGTATATGCGGCACTTCGCGAAACCGAGCATTACATGGCAGACAAATATGAGTATATCGAAGAAGTACTTCCGGAGGAAATCGCTTTTGTGACTACTCAGGAACTTGAAAATATGTATCCAAACTGCACTCCAAAGGAGAGAGAATACAACATTGCAAAGCTGAAGGGCGCAGTGTTTATCATGCAGATTGGCGACAAGCTTGCCTCCGGCGAAAAGCACGACGGCAGAGCACCGGACTATGATGACTGGAAATTAAACGGCGACATCATGGTTTACTACCCAACTCTGGATATTGCTTTAGAGCTTTCCTCCATGGGTATCCGCGTGGACGAAGACTCCCTGGCAGAGCAGTTAAAGAAGGCAAATTGTGAAGACAGAGCAAAGCTTCCGTTCCAGAAAGCAATTTTAAACCGTGAGCTTCCGTACACCGTTGGCGGCGGTATCGGCCAGTCCAGAATTTGTATGTTCTTCTTACATAAGGCTCACATCGCTGAGGTTCAGGCGTCCATCTGGCCGGACGAAGTGCTGAAGAAGGCAAAAGAAAATGGAATTCAGTTCTTATAAGAAATAAAAATTTCCCCTTGCACAACGGAGTGCAAGGGGCTTTTTGTTTTGATATATCTGTTTGAAATTACGGAATAAAGAAATGAGCAACAATAAAAAATATGCCAAGGCAGAAAAGACCAATACTTTTAATGCGAATATGAGTCTTATATGCATCGGAAGGTTCGCCGGAATATTCGGATTTCCATAGTTCCGTAATGCTATATACTACATTAGGGAAGCAGAACATCAACGCGGCGAGAATTAGTGCCAGGATACCAATAAGTATAAACATTTAATCACTCCTTTGTTAACAGATTATTATATAGCCTCTTCTAAAATCTTCTTCTCATCCAACACCGTGCCGTACATTTCTCTTAGTTCCTCATCTAATTCGGAGTCGTCCTCCTCATCCTCTTCGCCGGAGTAGTGCTTGATTTCTTCGTTGATGGCAAGCATCTTTTGGTCAAGGAAGGCAACCAAATCGGCGCATTCCTTTAGCTCTCTGCGGATGCTTTCCGGCGCGTTGCCCTCAAACTTGTAATACATTTTGTGCTCTAAGCTTGCCCAGAAGTCCATGGCAATGGTGCGGATTTGGATTTCTACCTTTGTATTTACGATGGTGTCCGCCAGAAAGATTGGCACGGAAACTATCATGTGGTAGCTTTTGTAACCGTTTGCCTTCGGGTTTTTTATGTAGTCCTTTACCTTTAAAACCGTGACGTCGGACTGCTTGGCAATGAGCTTTGCAATGCGGTAAATGTCGGAGGTAAAGGAGCAGATAACCCGGATGCCTGCCACGTCGTTGATGTAGCGGACGATGTTTTCCACCGTCAGCTCCCGGTTATTATGCTGCATCTTTTTTGCAATACTTTCCGGAGATTTGATGCGGGATGTCATGTGCTCAATCGGGTTATATTGATGTTTGATTTTAAATTCGTTATTCAGGGTTTCTAGCTTTGTATTGACCTCACGCAGGGCAGCATCGTAAATGAGCTGCATACGCTCCCATTCCATGGAAGTGCTGCGGAGTTCACCGTATACATCCGGAAGAAATACTTCATCGTACATTATATGTTTTTGTTCCTTTCTCGTGGCAGGCAGGTGCCTGCTCTTTTGTTTAAGTCTATAATAACACATAATTGTGACTAAATTTTTAACAAACCGAATTCTTAATCAAACTTTAATCTTTCTTTAGATTTTGTATCAATGGGATGAAATATATGCTTGACCTTGCCCCAAGGATAAGGTTTATAATGAGGTCAGATTAATCGACATGCTACTTTAAAACATATTCCCGGGAGCCTTATTTATGAGAGGAAATTACCATGAATAATTTATACACCATCGGCCAGCTGGCAAAGCTTGCCGGAATTTCTACAAAAACATTGCGCGTTTATGAAAGAAAGGGCCTGCTTGTCCCGGAACGTAACGCAGACAACAGCTATCGTTTGTACGGCGAAGAGGCAGTGCGTACTCTGGAGAAAATCCAGCTTATGAAGTGGCTGGACTTTTCACTGGATCAGATTGCAGAGTTTTTGCAGCTTTACGAAAACGTCAGCAGGGAGAAGATGTTATTAGAGCAGAAGCGTCTGTTGGAAAAGAAACGAGCGCAGTTAAATACCGTTATTGCCCATGTGGACCGGGCGGTACAGGAGTGCCGCTTAGGCGAGCAGGACAGCAACACATTCTTAAAATCACTTGGCAGTATCGTGCGGAATCAGCGGGCAGATGAACTGGTGGGACACCTGGCCCGTCACTCCAATAACGAGCCATGGGGCTGGTCACGGTTTGTTGTGGATACGGTAGGATTTGAAAAGGACATGCGTGTGCTGGATGCCGGTGCGGGTTATGGAAATTTGTGGCGCTGTAATGAAGAACGTTTGCCGGACGGTTTATCGGTTACCTGTGTGGACAGGCATAACACTCACATGGATACGTTTTGTGCTTTTCTGGAGGAGCAAAGAAAAGAAGGAAAATTTGCAAACGGCGGGTTTTCTTTTGTGTGGGATGATTTAGAAACCATGTCCTTTGAAGAAAATTATGACCGCATTTTCTTTAATCATACGGTATCTCACATCACAGACAGAAAGGCGTTATACCACAAGTTTTACGACGCTCTTGCGGCAAACGGAATTTTCACCTGCACCTGGGGCGGATATCTCTTTTATGATAACATGCAACCTTATTTCAGGGAATTCTTCGGAAGTTGTCCGGAATTGGATGCAGGTCTTAAGAAACACAAAGAAAGAGCAGATGCCTGGGAGCAGGAGCTTCGGGAGGTCTTTCCGGTGGTAGAAAAGCATGCATACATAATTACCCTGACCTTTGCTTCCGCAGAGGAATTTCTGGACTACATTGTGCAGGTGTGCAAGCCGGTACGGGAAGTGCTGGAAGTCAGAAGAGAAGAGTTTTTAAGCTATTTGCGAAGCAAAGAAACACTAAAAAACGAGCAGGGTATTTATGAAGTAACCAGGGATACCGCTTTGTTCACATGCAGAAAGGAAAAATGATATGCCATCCAGAATGATTCATTACTTGGTTGCAGAACAAGTGGCGGAGCAGGTAGAAATAAAGAATAAGAATCGTTTCAAAATCGGTTCCCTTTGCCCTGACATGTCCTCGCATACGGACGGTTCTAAAAATCAAACCCACTATTTTGAAATTCATGGAGCTGTTAAAGGTGGAAACTGGCTCCGGTTTGTTTCTGAATATGGTGAACAAATGAAGAAAGATGATTTGTATCTTGGTATTTTGTGTCACCTCATCACCGATATGATTTGGTTTCATGAAATCATGGAAACGCAGATTCGCAGCAAAGTAAAATCCAAGGAAGAGCGGCAGGAGAAATATCAGGCGGGGTATACAGACTTCCACAAGTTAAATTATCTTTTGCGGGAAGAATTCGACCTGCGGTATGAACTTAGGGAAGACCGGGATATCGAGTTTGCGGGGATTCATCCGGAACTGTATGATGAGGTGTTTGACGGCTTGTTCAAGGACTTCTTTTTGGAACCAAGGGCAGAGAAAGAAGAGCTTGCCATATACACTTACGATATCACTATAGACTGTATTAGACTTTGCATCAAGGAATGTGTTGATGCTATTAGAGCTTTTCGAAAGGGCGAAGGGATGTTAAATCCCGAAACTTATTTTGTGCCGGTGAGATAAGAGTTTCTAATTGCAATCGCATCAGATAACCATTATACTATGATGTAGAATCTGTTTACGTAAAGGAGCATACTCATGAGAATCATTTTCGTCCGCCACGGACATCCAAACTATGTGAATGACTGTTTAACGGAGCTTGGTCATAAGCATGCTGCCGCAGCGGCAGAGCGCTTAAAGGACGAAGGGATTTCTGAGATTTATTCCTCCACCTGCGGCCGTGCTTATGAAACTGCAGGTTATGTGGCAGAAAAGTATGGTCTACCTATCGTAAAATGTGAGTTTATGCGGGAAATTTCCTGGGGGTCTGTGGATAATGAGCCAATTGCTTTTGACGGACATCCCTGGTCTACGGTAGATGATATGGTGGCAAAGGGCGAGAGTATGCTAAATCCGAACTGGGCAAAAGAGGAGCCGTTTATGCGGAATAAAATGGTGGGTTATGTGGAAAACATTGCCACGGCTTTGGATGAGTGGTTAAAGACTCTTGGTTACACCAGAGAAGGATTGTATTACCGTGTGGCAGATATGGAATCAGTGAATGCAGATGGCAGTAGAATTAACACTGCCAAAACCATCGCAGCATTCGGCCACGGCGGTGCCGGTTCTGCCATTTACAGTCACCTGTTTAACCTGCCGTACCCGTTTGTGTGCACTACTATGAACCAGGATTACACAGGTATTACCATTGTAGAGTTTCCGGATACACCGGGGGCTTTGGTAAAGCCGAGGTTTGAAATCATGAATGACGCAAGACATATCCGGGATTTGAAAATTGAAAATGTATATGATAAGTAAGAAACATATTTGTTTGATTTTTCAATGTGGTAAGCGGGGTATATAGAAAAATTCGGAACTCCAGTACCCGGACTCCTCTGCCTACTGGCAGATAATTATGGCCTTGAGGGTATTGACAAGTTTTTTATACTTCAATACCCTGCTGTACAGAAAATGTGGGGTATCAGCTTTTGTTTATTTTCTATATGCCCTTGGCGTTTTCAAAAGCAAGAAATTTCAAGCTTTTTTACAGGTTGAAGGGGTGTGGCAAGTAAGTTTTTCTCTATATACCCCGCCAAGGAAAAATGCCAAGAATATACCCCGCCGGGCAAAATATCAAAAAGGCTGTCGCTCATGATTTATAATCATGAATGCGACAGCCTTTAAATTTCATATAGTGAGATTAGTTTTATTTGGGCTCTTACTTTTTCAGCTGGAACTGAGCAACCAGATTATGCATGGTTGCTGCCTGGGCAGATAATTCTTCGCTGGTTGCGTAGGATTCTTCTGCAGCTGCGGAGTTGCTCTGTACAACCTCGGAGATACGGGCAATACCCTGGTCTGCCTGTTCTACTGCTTCTGCCTGTACCTGAGTGTTTTCGGATAAGGTCTTGGAGGTTTCTGCAATCTTCTGGATAGCATCTACTACGCCAAATAATACATCGGCGGTACGGTTGGCAACACGGCTGCCTTCTTCGATTTCGCGGAGGGTGTTGTTAACCAGTTCGCGGGTGTCCACTGCGGACTTGGCACTTTGGTCTGCCAAGTCACGGATTTCATCGGCAACTACAGCGAAGCCGCGGCCTGCGTCACCGGCTCTGGCTGCTTCGATGGAAGCATTTAAGGAGAGCAGGTTGGTCTGGCTTGCAATGTTTTCGATTTCTGCGATGATATTTTCAATCTTCTTGGAAGTTTCGCTGATACGGTTCATGGTTTCAACCATGTTGTTCATTTCCTTGTGGCTGTTCTGTGCGTCGTTAGCACATGCAAGAGCCTGTACATAAGCTTCGTCTACGCTCTGTGCGGTGTACTTTAAGCCATCGGATACGGTGTTCATGGTAGCTAACATTTCTTCTACGGAAGCTGCCTGGTCGGTAGCGCCTTCTGCAAGGCTGGAAGCTGCTTCTGCTAAGTTGGAAGCGCCGCCGTTTACCTGGTTGGAAACTTCTTCTACTTCGCTTAAAGCGTTGCTGACATTGATATTCATGTTCTTGATGGAAACATATAATTCGGCAAGGTCGCCCACATACGCGTCTGCACAGTCGGATTCTACGTTGAAGTTGCCGTTGCTCATTTCGGCACACATTCTTTCTACGTCGAGAATAATCATCTTTAAGCGCTCTGCCATGTCATGGGAGGAGTTCATAAGTCCCGCAATTTCATCCTGCGCATTGGAGGTTGGGAATTCGGACTTGATGTCGCCTTCTGCAAAGGTTCCGAAACGGTCTTCCAACTGTGCCAGCGGCTTGGAAATACCCTTGGAAATAATGGAGGCAATTCTCTTTGCGATGATGCTTGCGGAAATAACTAAAACAACCATGAGGATGATGGCACCCCATTCCAAAGCTTCACAAATAACTTCCATCTGATGTTCTTTTTCGATGTTAATGTTCATGAGTGCTAAGGTTGCGTTGTCAAGTTCTTCGTATAACGGAGTCAGGTCGTTGATGGCCATCTGCTGGGCCTGACGGCCTTTTTCTGTATCTGTATTGGCACCAAGTTCAATAATTTCCGCTTCTTTTGCAAGATAAGCTTCTAATGCTGTTCCGATTTTTTTGTAAGCATCTTCACCTTCTTTGGTAACAATAGTTTCATGAATTGCTTCGTATCTTGCTTTGGTGTTTTTTACGCGGTCATCATGCTTGTCAACCAGCTGGTCGATTAAATCCTGGTCTTCGTAACCGATAATACCGCGGGTGTTGGAACGGCACTCTGCGTATTCGTTCATGAACAGTGCAATGTCGCCCTGCGGCAGCGCATAAGTTGCGGTGGCGTTTTCCAGACTGTTAACTACAATCAGCAGAGACAAAATACCTACTACAGAACCAATCGAGGCAATCAGTATAATAATATTAAATGCTTTGCGTAATCGTTCTTCAATACGCATCCCCTTAAAGTTTAAAAATTTCCCCTTCTTTTTTGTTTTACTCATAAGTGCTCCTTCCCCTCTTAGCAACTATGTGGAATCAGTTATCCAACGGGTGGCTTTATGAAATTTTGCTAAGAGAAATGGTTTTGTAAAATCTTTGTAAAGTATATTATACCTCTCGGCAGAGAATTTTTCAAGTAATTGTAACTATTTACATAAAAAATTGGGCAAATCGTCCTATAATTTTTATGAACAAATCCTATTGTCTATCTCTTTGCGCAGCTTTTGCATTTCTTCCACATTTACTTTGCAAACCTTACGGTCATAAGTGTAGAAGCCGTTGATTTCGTCTTCTACATCGGAAAGCTGGGTGTAAACCGCACCGCAGCACCCTTTTTCAATCACCGGAAGAATTGTTTTATTATAAGCCTCCCAAACCTTTTCGGAAACTTCATCGGCGTTTTTGCAGTTGCCGTAGCCGTAGGAAGCATACTTGGCATAAATGTGGTCTTCCACAGGATAAGCGCATCCGCCAAACTCGGAAATAAACATCGGACGGCTGGCAGGCTGCGGCTCTAAGTTGCCAAAGTATACATGCAGGCTGTCAAAATCGTTTTTCTTTCTGGCAAACCAACCGGAGGTGGAATCGTACAGACGGGATGGGTCCATCTTTTTGGCGATGGTATACATGCGGTCGCTGTCAAACTGTCCCCAGCCTTCGTTAAACAGGGTATAAACCACGATGGAAGGGTGGTTGTATAAGTGGGACAGGGTTTCTTTCATGTGCTGTTTCCAGAATTTTTTCTGCTTAGCCGGGAAGAAACGCAAGGTATCTACCAGCTTTTTCGCGCCAACGGTTGGCAGGGCAGTGTCTCTGAGGAAGGAGTACTTGCCGCTGTTAACCATATCCTGGACTACCAGCATGCCGTGAAGGTCGCAGTAGTAGTAAAAGCATTCCGGTTCAATTTTTATGTGCTTGCGCAGCATATTAAAGCCCAGTTCCTTCATGCGGAGAATATCACGTTCGAATTCTTTTTCCTCTGCAGGTAAAAAGATACCGTCGCAGAAGTAGCCCTGGTCTAAAACACCGTGGAGAAAGACCGGAGAACCGTTTAAGCAGACTCTGTTGATGCCGTTTACATTCTTAATTTCGATGGTACGCAGGGCGAAATAGGTTTCAACCTCGTCCTGGTCGACGGAAAGAGTCATACGGTACAAATATGGAGTTTCGGTAGTCCAAAGCGAAGGTTCATACGGTGTGCCGTCTGCAGTTATGAGCCCCCGGAGCTTCAGGTAACCGGAATTGCCCTTCATAGTGAATTCCATCTGTTCGCCGTTATGAAGTGTAACCAGTGCCTTGGCATGGACACTGCGCTCCGGATGATTGGTGGCAAAGGAAATATGGACACCGTCCAAATCAGGAGTCAGCTTTAAATCTTTAATGTAAGTGTCGGACACCTGTTCCAGCCAGACACTTTTCCATATGCCGCTGACCGGTGTATACCACATGCCACCCCGCTTTTTTGTCTGTTTGCCGTAAGGATAGATAGCGGAAAGACGGTCAGTGACCTTTACGGTCAAAGTGTTTTCTTTATTGGTGTAGATTACATTGGAAATATCAAAGGTAAACGGCAGATAGCCTCCTTCGTGCTTTCCGAGAAGGACACCGTTTAAATATACTTCTGCCAGCTGATCCACCGCTTCAAAATGAAGGAGGGTACGGGTACCGGCTTCCGGCTTTTCCAAGCGGAAGACTTTTTCGTAAACAAGGCGGGAACCAATATGTTTTTTGTATCCGGAAAGCTCCGACTGCGGAGGAAACGGTACCAGACAGGTGCCGTTATTCAGCTTCCAGTTCCCGTTTAAGCTATACCAGTTGTTTCTTTTCAACTGCGGACGCGGGTATTCCTGCCAAACGTCGGTGGAATCGCCAAGGGCTTCGCCTGCTTCACTCATTAAACGGTAGTGTCCGTTTCTGACAAAGCGGAAAATGCCTGCCAGTACAAGGAGAACCAGCACAGCCACAATAAAGGCTGCCAGGAAAATGTTTTCGTTTGGAATAAAGGAAGTGGTACCGTCGTTGTTGGTGATGGTTTCTGCATTTTTCAGTACGGCAGCACCGATGGACGGACCGATAATGCCGGGAATCAGTACCTGACCGATAATACGGATGCCCTGGAACTGGCCTGCCCTGCTTTCCGGAATCAGGCTTCGGATCATGGCGCCGAAGATGGACATGCCGGTAAGATAGCCGGTCATCATAAGCAGGGAGCCTGCAAATACAACCGGTGTGGTGCGTCCGAAGAACAGAAGCACATAGCCTGCCATCAGCAGGAGCAGGGTTGGCATGACGGAGGTTTTGAATCCGGTCATATCAAAAAGCTTGCCGTAAAAGGCGGTGATGATAGCTGCTACAATAATGGCAGGAGCCATAACCAGAACATAATCGGTCATGCCCAGGCTTTTTTCATAATACAATATGAGGTAAGGCATGTAGGTCTGAATAGAAATATTAAAGACCGCAAATGCCAGGACAATCAGGTATAACAGCGGATTGCTTTTCATTACGCCCGGACGGAAGCTGTACACTACACCGGCCCAGTAATTCTTCTTTTCGCCGGAGGACTTTTCTGCTTCCCGTTTTGCGGTGAGCTCCGGTGCTTCTTCTACTATAAAGAGGCCGAGGACACCAATGAGTAAGGTGGCAATACCGATAATTAAGAAGATGAGGGTCCAGCTGGAATCCTTCTCTAAATCAAAGAACATAAAACTGCCGAACACTACTAAAATAGAAACTAACGGCATCATGGAGTTGATACCTTCGATTTTGCCGCGGCTTGCATCGTCGCCCCAGTCGGTCATCCAGGCATTAAAGCCGGCGTCGTTGGCGGAGGAGCCAAAGAAGGTCATGACGCAGTCCATAATTATTACTAAAGTGACGCCGAGGGAAGCCGCCGCTGCAGTGCTTCCGGCAATTGGGGTTAAAATATCCATACGGATGAGACAGAAGGATAAAATGGAAACGCCCCACAATATGTAACCGCCGCTCATCAGCAGTTTTCTTTTATTTATGTGGTCGGACAGGGCGCCGATTAACAGGGTGGTAACGGTGGCTGCCACGGAACTGGCACTGACCATTAAGGAAATTTCTGCCGCGGAGGCGTGGAACATTTTGTAGATGAAGACATTAAAATACATGTTTTCCACAACCCAGGCTACCTGGCCCATTAAGCCGAAAACGGCAAGTACTGCCCAGAATTTTTTATTAAGTCGTTTCATATGATATCCTCCCTTTCCGGTAAGTAATTTTCTTACTTTCAGCATACCAAAAAAAGGGGTAATCCGCAACCAAAAGAATAAAATGCATAATTCTGGCAAGAATGGTAAAAAAGGTATTTGAAATCGTGGAAGTTTGTGGTATCATAAATTATGTATAAGTATAATTATGCTTAAATGCAGATTAGACAGAGTGAAAGAAGGAACAGCATGGTAAATATGCGTAAAGTCCGGCTGATGACAAAGCTGGCAATATATGAAAAATCAGAGGGAAAAGAAGATATTAAGCTGGGAAAATATTTCCGGCGGGATTATGTGCGGTTAAAAATTCTGCACAATATTGTGGCAGTAACCATCGGTTATCTGCTGGTATTGGCCATGATTATTGCCTACCAGATGGAGTATTTAATCCGGGAGGCGGTAAATCTGGACTATATCGGAATGGGAAAAACCATTCTCGGTGGTTATATTATTGTTGTTACTGTTTATGTTATGGCTTCCATGGTGGGCTACGGACTGTATTACGATTATTCCCGTAAGAAGCTGGCAAAGTATTTCAGAATGCTGCGCCTGCTCCGCAGCATGTATCAGGAAGAAGAAGGACAGCTTGGAATGGAAGAGGTGGAAGAATAACTATGAAAATTATAACAAAATTACTGGAATTCAGAGGAATGGCCCGCAGATTTTTCC
This sequence comes from Lachnospiraceae bacterium, assembly GCA_045593825.1. Lineage (GTDB taxonomy): Bacteria > Bacillota > Clostridia > Lachnospirales > Lachnospiraceae > SIG299. The sequence continues at coordinate 21,195 of JAZNXI010000004.1, read as the reverse complement.
AGAAATACCAGTTGATTATCGAACCGGTATTTCGCTTTATAATATCTTATCTGGCGTTCCATACAATCAATAATGCCCTGGCATATAATACAAAGGTTGCAAACCCGGTTATCGAGCTGGGTCTGGCGGCAGTGGGAGCATTTCTTCCGCCGGTGGTTTTAATTTTGCTTTGTGCCATGCTTGCTATTTTGCAGGTGTACAGCGCATCCCCGATTCTGGCAGCGCTGGTGGTGGTCATTTTTGCAGTGCTTTATTGCTTTATTGCCCGGTTCTCCGGTAAATATGGCTATGCAGTAGTGGCGGTTCCTATCCTGTTTGTGTTTAAAATGCCGTATCTGGTTCCGCTTTTGCTCGGTATGATTGCTACGCCAATGGCAATTTTCCCAACAGTCAGCGGTGTTATTGTATATTTTGTGTTTAAGGTAATTCAGGAGGCAGCAACCCGTCAGGATATTTCCAGTCTGGATGCCACCCTGGCCCTGTACATTGATGTAGTAAACAGCCTGTTTAAACATAAAGAAATGTTTATCACAGCGGCAATTTTTGCGGCGGTAATTTTCATTATGTGGCTGGTAAGACGCCTCCGCTTTGAATTTGTTTTTGAAATTACCATTGTACTTGGTGCAATTATCAACATATTAGGCTTCCTGTTGGCAAATCTGCAGCTGGATATTAATGTTGGAACCGGTGACATGATTCTCGGAACCATTTATTCGATGCTGTTGGTATTTGTGGCACAGTTCTTCCGGGTGGTGCTTGATTACACCTCGGTGGAACATGTCCAGTTTGAAGACGACGATTATTACTATTATGTAAAGGCTGTGCCAAAGATTGATGTATCAATGCTGCAGAAAAATGTTACTACCTTCTCTGACGAGGAAGAACCGGATGAAGAGCTGACAGCAGCAAATGAAGAAGATTTTGATTTACCGGCGGGACCGCCTGCCGGAGAAAAATCTGCAGAAGAAACGGATGACTTCGAAGAGGAGTATACGGAAGAAGAGGAATAATAAAGATAAGGAACGGACAACATTATGGATAACATCTTAAATTTGTTGGATAAGTTAATAAGATGGCTGTCACTGCCTAAAATGCGCCCGATGGATTTCGTGGAAATCATTTTGATTGCAGTGGTGTTTTACTATGTCATAAAGTGGATTAAAACAACAAGGGCATGGGTTATTGTGAAAGGTCTTATTGTGCTTTTGCTTGTTTGGATTCTGGCTACCGTATTAAAGTTTGATGTTATTTTATGGTTGTTTACCAACACCATTGGAGTAGGTATTACCGCAGTACTGATTCTGTTCCAGCCGGAGCTTCGAAGAGTTCTTGAAACTCTTGGACAGCGTAAAATCCTTTCCCTCGATTTGTTTATGGAAGGGAAAGACAAAAAGAATGAAAAATTCTCCCAGGATACTTTAAATGAATTGGTACGGGGTACCTTTGAACTGGCGAAAACAAAAACCGGTGCACTCATTGTTTTAGAGCAGGATGTTTCCCTGAATGAGTATGCACAGACCGGTATTGCCATCGACGGTATCATTACCAGTCAGCTGTTAATTAATATTTTTGAGCATAATACACCATTGCATGACGGTGCGGTCATTGTTCGTGGTGACAGAGTAGTTTCCGCTACCTGTTATTTGCCACTGTCCGGCAATATGCGTTTAAGTAAGGACCTTGGCACCAGACACCGTGCCGGTGTGGGTATCAGTGAAGTAACCGACAGTTTTACCATTATTGTTTCCGAAGAAACCGGTAAGGTTTCCATTGCCAGAGGCGGCAACCTGATTTTTAATGTAGACGGCGACTTCCTCCGGGCAAAGCTTTTGGAGCTGCAAAAGGGTAAAGAACAGGAAGTTAAGACAAAGAGATTCCCAAGATTGAAAGGAAAGCGGGAAAAATGAAAGAAAGAGTCACACACAATTTTGGATTAAAAGCGTTATCGGTGGCTTTGGCGGCGTTGCTCTGGCTGGTAGTTATTAACTCCCAGGACCCGATAGAAACCGTCACGTTTGAGGACATACCGGTAACCATCATAAATGAAGATGCCCTGATTGCAAAGGATAAAATTCCTGAGGTCGTGGAGGGGGATACGGTTTCTGTAGTAGTAGAGGCCAGACGTTCTATTTGCGAAAAGCTGACAAAGTCAGACATTATAGCAGTGGCAGATTTTGAAAAAATTTCTGTAACCGATGCGGTTCCGATTGATGTCTCCGTAAAGGGATATTCTGAAAGAGAAGCAGAAATTACCCGTGGTATGAATCAGGTGATGAAGCTCCGTTTGGAGGATTCCATCAGTAAGGATTTCCGTGTTAAGATTTCTACTACCGGACAAGCTGCCGACGGCTATGTTATCGGAGACATGTCCGCCAGCCCGAATATGCTTACCATTACCGGTTCCAGCACCCAGATCAGTAAAATAAAAGAAGTGGTGTTGATGGTAGATGTGGATAAAATTTCTTCCGAATCCTACGCAACAGGGGTTCCGGTTATTTACGACATGAATGGTGACGTTGTGAATTCTTCCAAAGTTACCATGAGTGCCAAAGAGGTGGCGGTAACCATTCCGGTGCTTAAAACAAAAACCGTTGAAATTGTGGTAACAACGGTGGGTGATCCGGCGGTTGGTTATGAGGTCGGCAACATTTCTTATCAGCCAAGATATGTTACGGTTGCAGGTGTTCCAACCGATTTGGTTATGCTGGGATCTGCTTTGAAAGTGGAATGTGATATTACCGATCAGAACAGTGTGGTTGAAGAAAATTTTGATATTGCAAGCTTATGGGAGGAGTCTTTGGACAGTCTTCGAATAGTAGACGAGGATAAGCTGGCAGTTACAGTTACCATAAAGAGTCTGGAAGAAAAAATCTTTGAACTTACTCCGGAGGATGTGGAACTGAAAGGCCTTCCGGAAGATTTTACCGGTTCCATCGGAATGCTTCACACAACCCGCATACAGGTTCGGGGCAGCGCAGCAAGTCTGGAAGGATTAACTGTCCGGCAGCTTGCTCCGTACATAGATTTAAGCGGCATTACAGTACCGGGAAGTTACCGTATGTTCATTTCTTTGGATAATCAGGGTGACTTAATAGTGGATTCCATTTTAACTGCTATGGTGGATGTGGAATACCGTCCGCAGCCGGAAGTACCGGAAAATCAGGAAGATGGCACCGCAGATACTAATGTGACAGGCGGAATAGAATGAAAAATTTATTTTTGACATTTAAGAAATATCAATACCTGCTGTATCAGTTGGTAAAGAAAGACATAAAACTAAAATACAGAAGCTCCTACATGGGAGTTCTTTGGACCCTGCTGGAACCATTATTAACCATGATGGTTCTGGTTTTGGTGTTCTCTAAATTGTACCACAATACAAAAGACTTTCCGGTTTATATTTTAACCGGACGTCTTTTGTATTCCTTTTTTGCGAATACTACCCGCGGTGCATTAAAGTCGGTCCGGGCCAATGCCGGCATGATAAAAAAGGTGTATGTGCCAAAATATATGTATCCTTGTGCCAGCGTGTTGTCCGGTTATGTCCAGTTTATGATTTCCCTGGTGGTACTTGCGGGAGTGGCGGTATATTGTGATATTAAACCAACCTGGCATTTACTGGAGGCGTTGATTCCGCTGACGGTAATACTGGTTCTGACCATGGGAGCCGGTTTGTGGCTTTCCACCCTGGCAGTGTTTTTCCGCGATTTGGAATATCTTTGGGGCGTGGCACTGACGCTTATTATGTATGCATGTGCTATTTTCTACAAGGTAGAAACCGTGGTGGGAGACAATAACCGTTGGTTGTTCCGGTTAAATCCCCTGTATTCCGTAATTGAAAATTTCCGTGATGCGGTTTACGGCAATGCACTGAATGTACAGGTGATGTTATATTCCGTGGCATTTTCGTCTGTATTGTTTTTGAGCGGATTGGTTGTGTTTTATAAAAATCAGGATAAATTTATTTTACATTTGTAAATAAATATGTTGAGGTTACTATGTCAGAGACAGTTTTAAAAGTAGAGAATGTCAGTGTAAAATACCGCCTGACAGAGCAAAAGGTAGATGACTTAAAGGATTATCTCATTAAGCTTTTTAAACGGGAGCTGCGCTATAAAGAGTTCCTGGCGCTGAGTGACGTGTCTTTTTCTTTAAACCGGGGAGACCGTTTGGCCATCATGGGCATGAACGGTGCCGGAAAATCCACGTTGCTTAAGGTAATTGCGGGAGTTCTTAAGGCGTCGGAGGGTAAGGTATCCAAGCGCGGAAAAGTAGTTCCTTTGCTGGAGCTGGGGGCCGGTTTTGATATGCAGTATACCGGTTCCGAAAATATATATTTGTATGGAGCCATGCTGGGGTATTCTAAGGCATTTTTAGATGAAAAATATGCGGAAATTGTAGAATTTGCCGAGCTGGGTGATTTTATCAACGTACCGCTGAAAAATTATTCCTCCGGTATGAAGGCAAGACTGGGATTTTCCATTGCAACCGTTGTGGAGCCGGACATCCTGATTTTGGACGAAGTTCTTTCTGTGGGAGATGCCAAGTTCCGTAAAAAGAGTGAGCAGAAGATTATGGATATGTTTGACAAGGGAGTTACGGTGCTTTTTGTTTCCCATAATGAAACTCAGGTAAAAAAACTCTGTACCAAAGGAATTTTGCTGGAGCACGGAAAGATGACCGCCAGCGGTACCGTGGACGAAGTTTTGGAAAAATATAAAAAGATAACAGAGTAAATAACAACACGCCGGGGCGAAATGCACCGGCGTGTTTTGCATAAGGTAGAAAGGAATTACTGTCTTGGTTTTTTACGGTTGGAACTGTCCTCTTCTTCAATAATCTGACCTTTGGATTCTGCCTGGACAGCTTCTTCGAAATCGGATTTTCTTCCAAGGGTAGCTTGAATGGTCATTTCGTTGTATTGGCCGTTGGCAAACCGCTGGACAGTTAATTCTACGGTGGTTCCGTAGCGGTAAGAGGATACGGCGGAAATTAATTCGTTTGCGGTGCTGACACGTACTCCGTTAACGTTGGTAACGATATCACCAACCTGAAGGTTGGCTGCCTGTGCCGGACTGTTTTCCAAAATGGAGTAAATATAAGCTCCAATCGGCCAGCCGTAGAAAGCGGAAATATCGGAGGTAACGTCCTTAATGGTAACACCGAGGAAGCCTTTATCTTCTTCTGCAAGAATTTCACGGGTCATCAGCTCGTTTAAAATCGGAATGGCACGGGAGATTGGGATGGCAAAGCACATGCCCTCTACACCGGTAGCCTTGTATTTTGCGGAATTAATACCGATAACCTCGCCCTTGGTGTTAAATAACGGGCCGCCGCTGTTACCGCCGTTGATGGCAGCGTCGGTCTGGAGGGCTACAATTTCATTGCCTTCCACGTTAATGGTACGGTCTTTGGCGCTGATATATCCTACGGTTACGGACTGACCGTAACCCAGTGCATTACCGATGGCAATTGCCATTTCGCCCAGGCGGACTTCTTCGGAGTCGCCTAAAGTTGCAATGCGGATGTTAGAAAGGGTTTCTGCGGTGATGGATGTTAACGGAACGGCGATAATAGCCAGGTCCGCATTGGCATCGGTACCTTTAATTTTTGCCTCCAGTACGGCATCGTCTATGAAAGTAACTTCAATTTTTGTTGCATTCGCAACTACATGGTTGTTGGTGGCAATCAGCAGTTCTGTATCGTTTTTGCCCACGATGAATCCGGAACCGCTGCCCGGAACTTCCTGCTCATAGGAGCCCCAGAAGGAATCAAAGGTTTCGATTACGGTGCTGTTTACCGCAACGGTAGCAGCGAGGTTCTGCTCAACTACCTGAACTACCACGTTTTCTGCCGGAGCACTGGCTCCTTCAATAACGCTGGCGGTTCCGAGTGTTATATTAACCGGAATGCCGTTGCTGGTAAGAATTGTGTTACCGTCGGTGCCGGCAGTGTTGCCGGAGGATTTTTGCAGCCATGGGATATCAAATACTTCGGTTGCCAGATAAGAGGTGCCGATAAATGCCGCGCCGGCAATGACACCAAAGCAGGCCGCCCCTGCCACCCATTTCAGGGCCTTAACAAGAGGACGCTTTTTCTTTTTTGGAGCCTCTCCCATAGCCTGGGAAGTATTGTTTTCATAACTGTAGGAAGTGTTGTAATTGTATGCATTATATGGAGAACGGTACTGGAAGGAATTGGTGGTCTCTTCCCTTTTTTCACCGTTTTCGTATTTATAACGGTATGGTTCCTGTTGTGTATTTAAATTTGTAGTGGTTTCATTTTGGGTGTTTTTGTCTTCTTCAAACATAACAAATGTACTCCTTTCGTGTTGCTGTGAGTGTATCATAGCAAGAGTTTGTGTATACTTTGTGAAGAAATACTGTTTTTTTTGTTAAAATGCTTTTGCTTTTGGGGGAGTTATGCTACAATGTACACTGTATAAAAATATTCTGCAACAGGACAGAATAACGATACATTGGTAAAAAGGAACTTTAACTATGGGAATGATAAAAAATCATCAGAAAACGTTAAATAGAATTCATGTAGTCATTGATTTGGTATTGGTAGTGGTGGCGTATGCTCTTTCCTATGGCTTCCGTTTCCTGTGGCTTAGATGGATTCCGATTTTTGATAAGCAGCCGGGCACATATCTGGAGTTTGGCGTATATATGAGTTATCTTTGGTTTATTCTGCCGGGGTATCTCATTATTCTGCTGACCAACGGGGTATACCGTCCGCAGAGAAGTAACGGACGTTTCCTGGAAATCATGCGTATTGTAAGAATCAATATCATCGGTATGTTCTATATCATGGCACTTTTGTTCCTGATAAAGGAAATGAATATCTCCCGATGGTTTTTGGTACTCTTTTTCCTGCTGAATGTGTTTTTGGAGTTGGCGTATCGCTTTGTACTCCGGAGAACACTGCGGAAAATCCGCAAGGAAGGTTATAACATTAAGCATGTTCTGCTGGTGGGTTACAGCCGCACGGCAGAAGGCTTAATTGACCGTATGATGGCAAATCCCCATTGGGGATATCACGTCATCGGAATTTTGGATGACATGATGGAAACCGGCACCAGATATAAGGGGATTCCTGTCATCGGAACTTTAGAAACGCTGGAACAGCAGTTGGAAGATTACGATTTGGACGAAATCAATATTACCATGAAGATGGAAGATTATACCCGCCTGGCAGAAATTGTGGCTAAGTGCGAAAAGAGCGGTGTCCACACCAAATTCCTGCCGGACTATCAGGACATTATTCCAACCATTCCTTATATGGAAGACTTAGAGGGCCTGCCGGTGGTGCACATCCGGAAGGTGCCGCTTTCCTCCAGCGAATTAAACCGTTTTATCAAGCGGGGCATGGATTTAATTTTAGGTACTTTGGCGTTACTTATTGCAGCAATTCCAATGCTAATTGTGGCAATTATTATTAAGTGTACCTCCAAAGGGCCGGTATTTTACACCCAGAAGAGAGTAGGCTTCCGTAACAAAGAGTTTTTAATGTATAAATTCCGTTCCATGGAGGTCCAGGAAGAAGAAAAAGAAAAAACCGAGTGGACCACCTTTAGGGACCCTCGTGTAACTCCAATCGGCAAGTTTATCCGAAAAACCAGTATTGATGAACTTCCGCAGCTTTGGAATGTATTAAAGGGCGACATGAGCCTGGTAGGTCCGCGCCCGGAGCGTCCGTTTTATGTGGAAAAATTCAAGGAAGAAATACCGAGATATATGGTAAAGCATCAGGTTCGTCCGGGCATGACCGGATGGGCCCAGGTCAACGGTTACCGGGGAGATACCTCCATCCGTAAGCGCATTGACTATGATTTGTATTATATTGAAAACTGGACACCGGGCTTCGACCTGCTCATCATGTTCTTAACGGTGTTCAAGGGTTTTATTAACAAAAATGCGTATTAAGCAAATTAACAGAAATGAGGATCTATAAATGACTGACGATGTAAACAAGACAGAAGAAAAACAGGATAATTACGAGGAGATTTGTTATATCTGCCGCCGGCCGGAGAGTAAGGTGGGAAAGATGATGAAGCTTCCTACAGGTATTTGCATTTGCTCCGATTGTATGCAGAAAACCTTCGACGCCATGAACAATACCCCATTCCCGATGGGCGGCATTGATTTGTCCGGTTTTTCTCCGTTTATGTTTGGCGGCGGAGAAATGTCAAAGAGCCAGAAAATAAAGAAAAAGCAGCCAAAGGAACAGCCGGCAGAGGAAAATGAGGATGTGCCGGAGGGAGTATTTGATATCCGTAACTTAAAGCCACCGCATAAAATCAAGGCAGAGCTTGACGAGTACGTAATCGGCCAGGAAAAGGCAAAAAAGGTAATGTCCGTTGCGGTGTACAACCATTACAAGAGAGTATACGATAAATGCGAGGATGGCATCGAATTGGAAAAGTCCAATATGCTGATGCTCGGTCCTACCGGTTCCGGTAAAACCTATCTGGTAAAAACACTGGCAAAGCTTTTAAATGTACCGCTTGCCATTACGGATGCCACCTCCCTTACGGAGGCGGGCTACATCGGTGACGACGTAGAAAGCGTGCTTTCCAAGCTTTTGGCAGCAGCAGACAACGATGTAGACAGAGCAGAAAAGGGTATTGTTTTTATCGATGAAATCGATAAAATTGCTAAAAAGAGAAATGCCCACAGCCGTGATGTCAGTGGTGAATCGGTACAGCAGGGGCTGCTGAAACTGTTAGAAGGTGCCGAGGTAGAGGTTCCGGTGGGAGCGTCCAGTAAAAATGCCATGGTACCAATGACCACCATCGACACTACCAATATTTTATTTATCTGCGGCGGTGCATTCCCGGATTTAGAGAATGTGGTGAAAGAGCGTTTGACCAAGCAGTCCACCATGGGCTTTATCGGTGAGCTCCGTGACCGCTTTGACGGAGATAAAAACTTACTCGCCCAGGCTACTGCGGCAGATCTTAGGGAATACGGCATGATTCCGGAATTTATCGGCCGTCTGCCGGTGCTGTTTGCCCTTAGTCCGTTGGATAAAAACATGTTAATCCAGATTCTGCAGGAGCCAAAGAATGCAATTTTAAAGCAGTACAAAAAGCTGCTTGCCATGGACGAGGTGGATTTGGTATTTGACGAAGGCTCCTTGGAAGCTATCGCGGAAAAGGCCATGGAAAAGGACACCGGAGCCAGAGCGTTGCGAGCCATAATCGAGGACTTAATGTTAGATATTATGTACGAGATTCCAAAGGACGATGCCATCGGCAGAGTTACCATTACCAAGGACTATATTTTAAACAACGGTGCTCCGCTCATTGAGATGCGCACCAATGTGACTCCGCTTTTGACCGGCGAATAATAGAAATTAGGAAACTCTCATATCTTGTAAAAAAGGTATGGGAGTTTTTTATGTCGGATTTTGATCTTTACTATGGGATGCTGGAGGAAAGGCCTTATCTCTTTGGGCTTTCCCAGTTGGAAAACCTGGAAGAAGCAGGGGTGAACCGGGTGCGGCGTATACCGGGGTTTGACTATCGGGGAAACGGAATTTTGATTGGATTTGTGGACACAGGCATTGATTATACCCATCCGGCTTTTGTGGAGGCAAACGGCGTCAGCCGGGTGGTTACTATCTGGGACCAGGCAAATGAATCGGGCACGTCACCGGAAGGCTTTGATTATGGCACAGTATTTGGCAGGGAAGAAATTGCGGAAGGCACGGCACCCAAGGATGAAAACGGACATGGTACCTTTCTGGCAGGAATTGCGGCAGGAAGGGAAGACCGGGAAAGCAATTTTGCGGGAGTGGCATCGTCGGCAGAACTGGCGGTGGTGAAGCTTCGGGAAGCATCGCGGGAATTAAAGGAGTATTTTTTTATGCCGGAGGACGCGGTGGCTTTTAGTGAAGCGGACATTATGCAGGGGGTGCGGTATCTTCTGGAATATGCGGCGGCTCAGGGCAAACCTCTGGTATTGTGTCTGGGAGTGTGCTGCAGCTTGGGAAGTCATCGCGGAACCATGTCTCTTTCACTTTATCTTAACAGTTTGGTGTACCGCCCGGACCTTTGCCTGATAACGGCGGCAGGCAATGAAGGGAATGCCAGACATCATGCGGGAATCAATTTGGAAAATACCCCGAAAGAAGTCGAACTATATGTCAGCACCCGTGGCAGTGGGTTTACCATGGAAATTTATGCGGAAGCCATTGCAGATGTAAGCCTTCGGATGGTTTCGCCTGCCGGGGATGAGACGCCGGTGGTGGGCAGTGGTTTTACAGGAACGGAACGGTTTCCGCTGATTTTCGACCGAAGTATTTTATATGTGGAACGGGAAAATTTGATGCGTGCCGATACAACGCAGCGGTTAAGGATACGCTTAGAGCGTCCGTCCACCGGTATCTGGCGGTTTCAGTTTGGCAGAAGCGATATGCCGGCAGAGGTAAACTTGTGGCTGCCGCTGGAGGAGTTTCTGGACGGGGAAGTGTATTTTTTGGAGTCTGATCCGGAGGTGACACTGACAGAACCTGCAAATGCACCGCTGTTATTGGCGGTGGGAGGATATTCTGCCGAAAACGGAAGTCTGGCTCCTTTTTCCGGAAGAGGTTTTACGGCGGAGGGCTTGAACCAGCCGACCCTGTTGGCTCCTGCGGTAAACGTTAACGGTCCCTTTGCCGGCGGTGGCTATATTGTGAAAAGCGGTACCAGCATCGGGGCTGCCTATACTGCAGGCTGTGTGGCACTTCTTTGGGAATACCTGGAGGAATACCGCCGCGCCGGGACGGTGGAGCCTTTGGATACGGTACTTATCCGGAATTTGTTTTTGCTTGGTGCAAGACGTGAGGACGGCGGGGAATATCCTTCTCCCGCCTATGGCTACGGAATCTTGAATTTATATGGTGTTTTTGAATTTTTGCGGAATTTATAGCGAGATTCCCAACTTTCGTTTGACAATAACACGTTGTGATATTATACTGTACTTTAATCAATTACCAAGGTAAAGAAGGTGTGGTATGGCGCGAAAAATGAGTTTTTGGCGCAGATTACATAATCTGCTTCCGAAAAAGAAAATTTATATTGAAGGAAATTTGAATACCCGGGAAACAACGCCGGAACAGGAGTTGGAAATTTTAGAGGGTGAAGAAACACCAATCCGGATATATTTTGATAAAGACAGCCAGTACGAAATTATCGAGCAGGAGATTTCTCCGGCTAAGATTCCGTGTCCGGGCTGTGGCCGCAGAATTTCCCACGGGATGGATTACTGCAACTTCTGCGGTGTCCATGTCACAGAAAAAGAACAGCAAGAAGGAGTATAACAATGGGAGACTGGAAAAAGAACCTGCGTGTGGTAGACCCGTATGTACCGGGCGAGCAGCCAAAGCAGGAGAATATGATTAAATTAAATACAAACGAAAACCCTTATCCGCCGGCTCCGGGGGTAGAAAAGGTGTTAAAGAGCATGGAAACCGGTGATTTCCGTCTGTATCCGAAGCCGGATGCCAGAGAGCTGGTGGATGCTTTGGCAAAAGAATACGGGGTTCCTGCCAATCAGGTGTTTGTGGGCGTCGGCTCAGATGACGTGCTTGGTATGGCATTTTTAACCTGTTTTAACGGCGAGAAGCCGATTTTATTTCCGGATATTACCTATTCTTTCTATCCGGTTTGGGCAGATTTGTTTAAGATTCCGTATAACCGTCCGGCATTGGATGAGAATTTCTGTATCAAAAAAGAGGATTATTTTGTGGAAAACGGCGGTATTGTGATTGCCAATCCGAATGCGCCGACCTCCATTGCAATGCCGCTTGCGGACATTGAGGAAATTGTGGCAAAGAACCCTGATTCTATGGTAATTATTGATGAAGCCTATGTGGATTTCGGAGGGAGGAGTGCCCTTCCGCTGGTGGAAAAGTACGAGAATCTTTTAGTGGTACAGACCTTTTCCAAGTCCCGTTCCATGGCGGGCATGCGTATCGGCTTTGCTATCGGTAACAAGGAATTGATTGATGCCATGTATGCGGTGCGCAACTCTTATAATTCCTACACCATGAACATGCCGTCCATTTTGTGCGGCGTGGAAGCGGTAACGGACCGTGCATATTTTGAGAAAACCACAAAGGAAATCATAAAGACAAGGGAAGATGTGGCAGAAAAGCTTGTAAAGCTTGGGTTTAAGGTGCTGCCTTCTTCTGCAAACTTCCTGTTTGCGGCACATGAGAGGGTTCCTGCCGAGGAGCTGTTTTTGATGCTGAGAGAAAAGCACATTTATGTACGTTACTTTAAGCAGCCGAGAATCCAGAATTATTTAAGAATTACCATTGGTACGCCGGAACAGATGGAGAAATTCCTGGCAGAAGTGAGAAGCTATTTGGTTTTCAAGTAGCACAAATTTGGTTAGATGGGATTAACTTATGCAAAACAGAAACTACCAAAAAGAACTGGAAAAGTTAATAGAAAAACAGCAAAGGGACGGCCAAAAGCCTTCCCTTTTGCTTCACAGCTGCTGTGCGCCTTGCAGCAGCTACGTGCTGGAATATCTGGCACCGTATTTTAACATTTGCGATTTTTATTACAACCCGAATATTTCCCCAAAGCAGGAATACGAAGACCGCAAGGAAGAGCTGGTGCGTTTAATCCGGGAAATGGGGTTATCCACAGAAGTTTCTTTTTTAGAGGGGACTTATCAACCGGAGGACTTCTTTGCCATGGCAAAGGGTTTGGAGGATTTGCCGGAGGGCGGCGAGCGATGCTTTAAGTGCTATGAGATGCGTCTTCGGGAGTCGGCAAAAATTGCAAAGGAGCAGGGAGCAGAGTATTTTGCGACAACACTTACTATTTCTCCTTTGAAAAATGCGCAAAAGCTGAATGAGATAGGGGAAAGACTTGCCGAAGAATACGGCGTAAAATATCTGCCGTCGGACTTTAAGAAGAAGAACGGTTATAAGCGTTCTGTGGAATTATCGGCGCAGTATGAGCTGTACCGGCAGAATTATTGTGGATGTGTGTTTTCGAAGATGCAGGCGGAACAGACTGCGAGTGACACAAATAAATATTGACACAAATAATTCTTGACATAAAGAAGGAGCCCATGTATAATAATAGTAAAGGAGAAGCGTGCTTTTCCGGGTGGGCTAACACCGTAATCTGAAATTGCGACCATGTAAATGGACGTTGGCGGACAACACTAAAATCCGATATAAAGACCACGTAGGTGGATGTTGGCAGACAACACTAAAATTAGCCGAAAAGAGAGGTTATGTCATGCAATGGTGTGACTTTCCTCTCTTTTACTTTTACAACAGCATAATGGAGGAATTTAATGCATTCTTATACGTTGGAGGAAACACGAAGTATTGTGATGCGATGTGCAAAACAGTATAAACAGAATCTATTAAATCAAAAGTTCTTGATAATCTATCGTGACAAGAAAGATAATCTGGTAAAATCCCTTGAAATCCACTTTGGCAAAGATAATTTTCAACATCTGACCGGCGTTGAACTTGTAGATAAACAAGGCAATGTTAGAAAACATGTAGCAGAACTGTTTTACGAAAAATGTGTAAAGAATAAGCTTCGTAAAGATGAAATAGCAGTCAAGCAGGATGGTACAACAAATTTAAAACTCGCAGCATTACCTATAATGATGGAAATTCAAAAGGTGACAAAAATAGAAGGAGACTATAATAACCGACGACCTTATTTGATTGCGGATAAAATTATCGGAAACGTGAATTTTTGTCTCGGATTATTACTGGATGAGAAGAAAAAGTATTATGTGCCGGCATCGACATTATTGGAGGATATAAAGAAAATAACAAATGCACCATCTCAGGTGTTGGCAATTTTTTCAAAGGGAAAAGATGAGAGAATATATAAAAAAGTGCGACATGTAGCAAAGGGATTGAACCTAAATAATGTAAAATTACCGGAAAATATTGTGCGAAAAATATCTCTAGATGAATATACTCCGAAATAAAAATGCCTACCTAGTTACTTGGCGGTAGAAGGTAGACATTTCATGACTATTCTTTGAGGCTAACCACCTTGTGTGGCGGTTGCTTCTTTTATGTTTTGATTATAGCATGATATATATGATTTTGCAACAGAAAACTAGAGAGCTGTTTATTTGGTGTAACCTACCACCACTATGGTGGCACAAAAATTATAAATTCTATGATACAATTAATTTACAAATCAAATTCTGGCGAATACTACTGCTACAGAAGGTGCTTATGTGGTAGGTGATGTCGTCTCTTCAAAACAGTTGATTATTACATATCTGAAGTTCCGGTGGATGCAACCGTAATTGAAGTAGAATACTTAACAAATTATTGGACCTCAAACCGGGTAGTGTTCAAGGTAAAATAATATTTTTCAAAAAAGGGATATCGAAAAAAGGATATCCCTTTTTTTTGTCGAATTAATTTATTAGAGGCACTTTTATTTGTACTTGAAAACTGAAATACTATGTAAAAAACAATGTGCAAATCCGTCATGGTACGGTGGAAGGAGCAAGGATGAATCTTAGAGAAATGCAGGAACACAGAGAGTATACTTTGTTGAGTAAATATGCGGCGTACAGCGACCAGTCTCAGGGCAGGGATTATGCCAGCGAGCTGTGTGATATCCGCACCATTTACCAGCAGGACAGAGATAAAATCATCCACAGTAAAGCCTTCCGCCGGTTAAACGGCAAGACCCAGGTTTTCTTAACTCCGGAAGGTGACCATTACAGAACCCGTTTAACACATACCCTGGAGGTTTCCCAGATTGCACGTACCATTGCCAAGGCGCTTCGTTTAAATGAGGACTTAACGGAGGCTATTGCATTGGGCCACGACCTTGGCCATACTCCGTTTGGACATGCCGGAGAGCGCGCATTAAACGAGATTTGTCCGGGTGGCTTTGCCCATTACTTGCAGAGTGTCCGCGTTGTAGAGAAATTAGAAAAAGGCGGCAAGGGCTTAAATCTTACCAAAGAAGTAAGAGACGGTATTGCCAATCATCAGGTCAGCACTACGCCGGCTACCCTGGAGGGCAGAATTGTCCGCATTTGCGATAAAATTGCCTATGTAAACCATGACATCGATGATGCTATCCGAGGACATATTATCAAAGAGGAAGAGATTCCGGCAGAGTTTACCGAGGTGCTTGGTCACAGCCTGTCGGAGCGTTTGAATACCATGATTCATGACATTATCATGAACAGCGAAGATAAGAATGACATTACCATGTCTGCCCATATTGAGGAGGCATTCCAAAAGCTTCGTGCCTATATGTTTAAGAGCGTGTACACCAATCCGGTGGCAAAAAGCCAGGAAGCTAAGGCGGAGCAGATGGTGCAGGAACTGTACCGGTACTATTTGGAGCGTGTAGAGCTTCTGCCAAAGGAATTCCGCGTGATGATGGACGAGCAGAGCGAGCCGGCGGAGCGCGTGGTGTGCGATTACGTGGCCGGCATGACCGACCGTTATGCGGTGGCAAAATTTAAAGAAATAACAATTCCTGACGCTTGGGATATCTTCTAATTGCGCATGCTGCGCAACCGGCGCAGGAGCAATCAGACCAAGTAAGAGAGGACAGTAGTTATGTATTACCCGGAAGAAATCGTAGAAGAAGTCAGAAGCAGGACCGACATTGTGGACTTAATCGGGTCCTATGTGCGCCTTCAGAAAAAGGGCGGCAATTACATGGGACTATGCCCGTTCCACAATGAAAAATCCCCGTCATTTTCCGTACACGGCGGACGGCAGATGTATCACTGTTTTGGCTGCGGCGTAGGCGGCAATGCGTTTACCTTTGTAATGGAATATGAAAATTTTACCTTTGTAGAGGCGTTAAAATTCCTGGCGGAACGGGCCGGAGTGAAGCTGCCGGAAATCGAATATTCCGAGGACGCAAAAAAGGCGGCCGACTTTAAGAGCAGGCTGTTGGAGGTCAACAAGCTGGCTGCTAAGTTCTTCTATGTGCAGTTAAAATCCGAGCAGGGAAGACCTGCCTATGAGTATTTCAAAAAGCGCGGACTTACCGATGAAACCATAGTAAAGTTTGGTCTTGGTTATTCCAGTAAGTTCAGCGACACCTTATACAAATATTTAAAGCAGCAGGGCTACGAAGACAGCTTCTTAAAGGAAAGCGGTCTGGTAACACTGGATGAACAGCGGGGCGGAAGAGACAAGTTCTGGAACCGTGCCATGTTCCCGATTATGGACGCCAACAACCGCGTCATTGCCTTTGGCGGACGTGTTATGGGCGAGGGCGAGCCAAAGTATTTGAACTCACCGGAAACCAAGGTGTTCGATAAGAGCCGCAATCTGTACGGTCTCAATTATGCAAAGCATTCCCGCAAGCCGTACATGTTAATCTGTGAGGGCTACATGGACGTAATTTCCCTGCATCAGGCAGGCTTTACCAATGCGGTGGCATCCCTTGGTACGGCGCTTACCGGCTTGCAGGCAAACCTGATTTCCCGTTATGTAAAAGAAGTTTATTTGACCTACGACAGTGACGGTGCCGGCACCAAAGCGGCATTACGTGCCATTCCTATTATGAAGGAGGCCGGTGTCAGTGTTAAGGTTATCAATATGAAACCGTATAAGGACCCGGATGAATTTATTAAAAATCTGGGTGCGGAAGAATATCAAAAGAGAATCGACAATGCCACCTCCAGCTTCTTCTTCGAACTGCAGGTGTTAGAGCAGGGCTACAACATGGAAGACCCGGAACAGAAAACAAAGTTCTTCCAGGAAGTGGCGAAAAAGCTGGTAGCATTTCCGGACGAGCTGGAGCGCTCCAACTACGAGGAAGCAGTGGCAAGACAGTACCGCATTGACTACGACATGCTGCACCGGCTGGTAAATAAGTTCGGTTCCCAGATGATTGTGGTGCAGGGACAGGCAGTTCCGGCGGCCCAGGCGGAAAACAGCAGAAAATCCGCCCTGGCGAAAAAGGAGAGAGAAGAAGATAAGGAAGGCGTAACAAAGCCGCAAAAGCTTCTGCTTACCTGGCTCACCACCGATACTTCCAAATTCCGGCGGATTCAGAATATTATTACGCCGGAGGATTTCTCCCCGGGCTTTTGCCGCAAGGTGGCAGAAATGGTGTTTGACCAGTTCTGGCAGGATGGCAAGGTGAATCCGGCAAAAATCATCAGCCAGTTTGAGGACAAAGAAGAGCAGACCATGGCTGCGGCCCTGTTTTCTACGGAATTCCGGGAGGAAATGGATGCGGCGGGCCAGAAAAAGGCCTTCGAGGACACGGTCCGCAAGGTAAAGCAGGCTGCCATCGAGCAGCGCATCGAGCAGGCGGTGGAAACCGGCGACATGGAGCGTTTCCAGGCACTTCTTACCGAGAAAAACCGGTATAAAAATCAGTTTCCGATTCCCGACTAGGGCAAGCGTATAATATAAATTTTTGTTGGTTACACTGTTACAATAAGGGTTTTTTTGTGAAAAGGATGGTTTACAAATGGAAGAGAATGCAAATAAGTTTATGGACAAAATGAAGGAGTTACTTGCCTTTGCCAAGAAGAAAAAGAACGTATTGGAATATCAGGAAATCAATGATTTCTTGGGCGATATCGAGCTGGAACCGGGTCAGATTGAAAAAATCTACGAGTTTTTGGAGGCTAATGGCGTAGATATTCTCCGTGTGGAAAATTTCACCGAGGAAGATGACGATACCACCTTAGAGCCGGACATTCTTTTGGATGATGAAGAGGTGGAAGATTACGCAAACATCGACATGTCCGTGCCGGAGGGTGTAAGCTTAGAGGACCCTGTCCGCATGTATTTAAAGGAAATCGGTAAGGTGCCGCTTCTTTCCGCAGAGGAAGAAATGGAACTGGCACAGCGTATCGAAGAGGGTGATGAGGCCGCCAAGAAACGTCTGTCCGAGGCAAACCTGCGTCTGGTTGTCAGCATTGCAAAACGCTATGTGGGCAGAGGTATGCAGTTCCTCGACCTGATTCAGGAAGGTAACTTAGGTCTCATGAAGGCGGTGGAAAAATTCGACTTCCGCAAGGGCTACAAGTTCTCCACTTATGCGACCTGGTGGATCCGTCAGGCCATTACCCGTGCCATTGCCGACCAGGCAAGAACCATCCGTATTCCGGTTCATATGGTAGAAACCATCAATAAATTAATCCGTGTACAGCGCCAGCTTCTTCAGGAGTACGGCCGTGAGCCGCTGCCGGAAGAAATTGCAAAGGAAATGGGCGTGCCGGTAGAGCGTGTCCGTGAAATTATGAAGATTTCCCAGGAGCCGGTGTCCTTAGAAACCCCAATCGGTGAGGAAGAAGACAGCCATCTTGGCGATTTCGTAGAAGACGACCATGTGCCGACACCGCCGGAAGCAGCTGCTTACACTTTGCTTGGGGAGCAGTTATCCGAGGTGCTTGACACTTTAACCGACAGAGAGCAGAAGGTGCTCCGTCTTCGCTTCGGCTTAGATGACGGCCGGGCAAGAACCTTAGAAGAAGTGGGCAAGGAATTCCAGGTAACCAGAGAGCGTATCCGCCAGATTGAGGCAAAGGCTCTCCGTAAACTCCGTCATCCGAGCCGCTCCAGAAAATTAAAGGACTATCTTGACTAATGAAATTTATACAATTATCAGAACGCCTTCTTGCAGCAGCAGGAATGGTGACCAAAGGAAATATTGTGGCAGACATCGGGTGCGACCACGCCTACACCTCCATTTATTTGTGTCAGGCGGGCATTGCCCCAAAGGTAATTGCCATGGACGTAAATAAAGGCCCCCTGGTGGGAGCAAAAGCCCATGTGGAGGAGGCAGGTCTGACAGGGCAGATTGATATCCGCCTGTCCGACGGATTGCAAAAGTTAGTTCCCGGAGAGGCAGACTCCGTGCTGCTTTGCGGCATGGGTGGATTACTCATGATTAAAATTTTGTCGGACTATCCGGAAGCTACTGCTTCGTTAAAGGAATTAATTTTGCAGCCCCAGTCCGAAGTGGGGGAGGTGCGCCGCTTTTTGCATAAGCAGGGATATGAAATTACCATAGAGCATATGTTAAAAGAAGACGGCAAATTTTATGTAATGATGCGGGCGGTAAAAAGTGCCGTGCCGCAGCAGTATGAGACAGAATGTGATTATGTATACGGAAAGCTTCTTTTGGAAGAAAAGAACCCGGTGCTGGGAGAGTTTCTTGACCGGGAGCATAGACTTCGCGCCGATGTATTGGCAGCTTTGTCCGGACAGGACACCGAAAACGCCAACGCCCGCAAAGAAAGCCTTAACCGGGAGTTCTCCTTAATTGAAGAAGCAAGAACCCGTATTTTGACAGAAAAGTAAGAAAGGTTGATGCTTAGTGAAACTGACCATCTTAGGAAAGATAAGAGAATATACAGAAGGAACTACTCTTCTTGCCATCAGTAAAGATGTGGCAGCAGAGTATGCCTATCCAATAATGCTTGCCATGGTAAACGGTAAGTTGAAGGAGTTGCGGAAAATGCCAAAGGACGGTGACGTGGTGGATTTTGTTACCATGGCTACGGAAAACGGTATCCGCACCTATCGCAGAGGTATGATTCTGGTGTTTATGAAGGCTCTTTATAAAGTGCTTGGTGCCAAGGGCCTTGAAAAGGTGCGCATTGAGCATGCCATCGGTAACGGAATTTACGGAGAGCTGGAAGGAGAAGTGTGCGCCGATGCCAAAACCCTTGCTCTGGTAAAACAGGAGATGGAGCGCATTGTGGCGGCTGATATCCCGTTTGATAAAAAAGTGGTAAATACGGAAGAAGCCTGCAGAATTTTTAGAGAACACCGGATGTTCGAAAAGGAAAAACTCTTTGGTTACCGCCGGGTTTCCAAAACAAACATTTACAGTCTGGGTGGCTTTGAGGATTACTTCTACGGCTATATGCCGTATTCCTCCGGAGAGTTAAAAACCTTTGATTTGTTCCCGTATGACAAAGGTTTTATTTTACTGGTGCCGTCCAAGGAAAATCCTTCCGAATTACCGGAGTTTAAAGAACGCAAAAAGTTTTTTGATGTTTTACAGGAAGGCTCCACCTGGGGCCGTATCATGGGCGTGGAAACCGTTGGTGACATCAATGATGTGCTGGCAAAAGGGGAACTGCAGGAATTGATTTTAGTGCAGGAAGCCTTTATGGAAAAGAAGATTGCGGACATTGCGGCGCAGATTAAGGAAAGAGGCAACGTAAAGTTTGTTATGATTGCCGGACCATCTTCCTCCGGAAAGACCACATTTTCCCACCGTTTGTCCATTCAGTTAAAAACCCTTGGCATGAAGCCTCATCCGATTGCGGTGGATGACTATTTTGTAAACCGCGATGATACACCAAAGCACGAGGACGGCAGCTACAATTTTGAGTGCCTGGGTGCCATTGATGTGGAACAGTTCAACAAAGATATGACAGCGTTGCTTGCAGGAGAAGAAGTAGAGCTTCCGAGTTTTAATTTCAAAACCGGTTTCCGGGAATATAAGGGCAACGTAAAGAAGCTGGGACCGGAGGATATTTTGGTAATAGAGGGTATCCATGGCCTGAATGATGCCCTGTCCTACAAACTTCCGACTGAAAGCAAGTTTAAGATTTATATCAGTGCTTTAACCCAGTTAAATATCGACGAGCACAACCGCATTCCTACCACGGATGCCAGAATGCTCCGCCGCATTGTACGTGACGCCCGTACCCGCGGCGCTGCTGCGGTGGACACCATCCGCATGTGGCCTTCCGTGCGTATGGGTGAGGAGGAGAATATCTTCCCGTTCCAGGAGAGCGCCGATGTGATGTTTAACTCTGCGCTGATTTATGAACTGGTGTTAATCAAGCAGTTTGCGGAGCCGCTGTTATTCTGTGTGCCAAAGGATGCGCCGGAATATGTGGAAGCAAAACGCCTGCTGAAATTCCTGGATTATTTCCTTGGCGCAGACTGTGAAAATGTGCCAAGAAATTCCATTATCCGCGAGTTTATCGGCGGAAGTTGTTTTAAAGTTTGATGTTTACAAATAAAATAAATCGTGTTAGAATACCGCATGAGCAGCACAGACGGTCGCGGTAACCGTACGGTTACTGAGGAAAGTCCGGGCTTCACAGGGCAGGGTGCCGGATAACGTCCGGTGGAGGTGACTCCAAGACTAGTGCAATAGAAAAGAAACAGCAGGTAACCTGGCAGGAGAATGACTGTGATTCGCAAGAATCACGGCGACTTTTGCCAAAAAGTCGC
>JAZNXI010000003.1:0-2628 GCA_045593825.1 Lachnospiraceae bacterium | reverse complement strand
TCACAGAACGACATGGCTACGATCCGACTTGAAAACTTAAAAAGAGTAAGAGAAGAAAAGGGACTGACACAACAGACCCTGGCAGATAATTTATATGTTACAAGACAGGCAGTATCCCGTTGGGAAGGAGGCTCCCGCTATCCTGATTTAATGACGGCGAAAAAGATGGCACAGTTTTTGGAAGTTTCCTTAGATGATTTATTAACCGATGATGATATGAAGCTTTACGCGGAGAAAAATGCAATTTTGGAAAGCGCAACGGCAAAGAGAGGACAGTTGATTTTATTGTCCCTGGCATTTATGAGCCTTTTGTTTCTTAGCATTGTGCAGTTAACCAATTTTTATTTTGAAGAAGGAGATGTTTTAGTATATAACAGTGAAACACCGAAGTATTTTCTGCTTACTATTTTGTTGGGTGTTAGTCTGGTTTATGCCCTGTTAGACAGAATCAATGCAAAAACAGCGTTATTGATTTACGGCAGTTACTTTGGGATATCACTTTTGCTTGGACTTCGTAATATAGCATTTTTATCGGTGGCACCATCGGCGGCACCGTTGGCAATCAATTTGGTAATGAATTTGTCCTGCCTGCTTCTTTGTGTTTTGTTTTTTGCCGGCAAAAAGAGGATGAGTCCTGTACCGGTTTATATTGCAACCGGCGTATATGCAATAGTTGGAATTTTCTTTTCCTTCGTAGCAATCTTTTCGGAAGTACCAACACATATACATCGGAACATGCTGATGGAAAATATTTTTGCTTTATTGGAAAACTTGATAATGCTCGCTTTACTGGTAGTAATGACTTATACATTACATAGAAAACGGAAATTAAGTATGAAATAGCAAAAGGCCTGTGAACTAAAATTCACAGGCTTTTTCTAATATCTCTACTAACTTCTGTAATCCTTCTTTATCTTCTTTGTCGAATCTTGCTACTATCGGGCTGTCAATATCCAACACACCAACGATGTTACCGTTTTGACGAATCGGCAGTACAATTTCCGAATTGGAAGCGGAGTCGCAGGCAATATGTCCCGGAAATTCGTGAACATCCTTTACCAGCTGGATTTCTCCGGAAGCAAGTGCTGTTCCGCAGACGCCACGGCCGGACGGAATACGGATGCAGGCAGTTTTTCCCTGGAACGGACCAAGTAACAGGTATTCTTTACCGGTAGTTTCATTGGTTTGGGTTAAATAAAAGCCGGCCCAGTTAATGTCCTTTAAAGCATAAAACAAAAGGGCGGAGCAGTTTGCCAGGTTAGGAATGGCATGCGGCTCGCCATCGGTTAGGGCAGTCAGCTGCTCGGCAAGTAAAGTGTATAATTCTTTTTTGTCGGTTGGATAAACATCTAAATAGGTTTCGGACATGATTTTTCTCTCTTTCTAAAATACTATGATTCAGTGTACACCATTTTCGTAAAAACCGCAATAGTTGGGCAAAACAAAGCGGGTTCTGTATTGCGTTACTATAGTGAAATAGGCTATGCTGAATTTAAGAAAATGATTGGGGGTAATATCTATGATGAAAATAAGAAAGACTGCGTTACTTGCGGGATGCATGTTGCTGCTTGGCCTAGTGGCCTGCGGTAAAACAGAAGGTCCTGGCGAGACACCAACACCTACTACTGCGGCAGAGCAGCAAACACAGAAGCCGGAGGCTACGCCGGAACCAACGGTGGAAGCAGAACCAACGGCAACACCAAAGCCGACCCATACGCCGACACCAACTCCAACGCCGTTTCCAACTCCGTTGCCGGAGCTGGTGGCAACTTCCATTAAGGAACAGGCAGAAAAGTTTGGCTTCTCCTTTGGTACGGTAATTAGTGGTTCCACGGTAGGCGATAAAGCTTATACCGCTATGATAGAGAGCGAGTTTAACAGCATCACTGCCGGCAATGAAATGAAGGCATATTCGTTGTTAAATCAAAAGGAGTCCCAGAAAAATCCGGACGGTATGCCGGTGATGAATTATTCTGTGGCAGACAAAATTGTAGGTTTTGCACAGGAAAAGGGTATCGGTGTCAGAGGACATGTGCTTGTATGGGATGCTTACATGTGCGACTGGTTTTTCCGTGAGGGTTATACCAATGATGGTGCCTATGTAGATGCGGAAACTATCAAGGCAAGAGTAAAATATTATATCGAAGAAGTAATTACCCACTTTGAAACTAAGTTCCCGGGTGTGGTTTACTGTTGGGATGTAGTCAACGAAGCGGTGGGTGACAATGAGGGTGAGTATGCAGCAGGGGACCCACGTCACCTTCGTACTGTGAGAAGCGGCGATGACAATATTTTCTATAAGATTATGGGTGAAGATTATGTGGCCCTTTCCTTCCTGTATGCCAAGGATACGGTAGAAAAGCTTCAGGCAACCAATCCGGAGGTCAGCATCACCTTATTCTATAATGATTACAATACTTTTTATGAAGAAAAACGAGATGCGATTATCGAACTGGTAAAGTACATCAACACCTATGCTAAGGATGATAACGGAGAATACCGAATTCTTTGCGAAGGCGTGGGCATGCAGGGTTACATCGGCGGCTACGGCAAGCAGGGCGGTTGTTTAAATAAGCTGGATATCAATAAGGTGAAAGCGGCGGCTAAAATCTTTTACGACCAGGGTCT
>JAZNXI010000002.1:0-8312 GCA_045593825.1 Lachnospiraceae bacterium | reverse complement strand
TGTTATACAGGTAGGTGTAGTAGTTGTGCATCTTCTTAGGGTCGGAACCGTCGTAGTAAACCACATCGGTAGGAATTCTCTCACCAAAGTCGGTCTTGAAGCAGTCAACACCCATATCCATGAGGATTTCCAGCTTATCCTGGAACCACTTGCAAGCCGCTGGGTTGGTGAAGTCAACGAGGGCCATGCCCGGCTGCCACATATCCCACTGCCATACATCGCCGTTCGGACGCTTTACGAAGTAGCCGTTTTCCACGCCCTCTGCAAACATGGCGGATTCCTGGCCGATGTAGGAGTTAATCCAAACACAGATATTTAAGCCCTTGGCTTTGATTCTCTTAAGCATTCCCTCAGGGTCCGGGAATACTCTGTCATCCCACAGGAAATCGGACCAGTGGAATTCCTTCATCCAAAAGCAGTCGAAGTGGAAGGTTCTGAGGTTAATGCCACGCTCTAACATGCCGTTTACAAAGCTCATAACTGTTTCTTCATCATAGTTAGTGGTGAAGGAGGTGGAGAGCCATAAACCGAAGGTCCATGCTGCCGGTAAGGATGGCTTGCCGGTTAAGTCGGTATAGCGGGTGAGAACTTCCTTCATGGATGAACCGTTGATTAAGAAGTAATCAAGGTATCCGCCCTCTACGGAGAATTCTGCCTTGGTTACCATCTCGGTGCCGATTTCGAAGGAAACCTTTTCCGGATGGTTTACAAATACACCATAACCCTTGTTGGAAATGTAAAACGGAATGTTCTTGTAGGACTGTTCGGTACTGGTGCCACCGTCTTCGTTCCAAATATCCACGCTCTGACCGTTCTTTACAAATGGGGTGAAACGCTCGCCGAGACCGTAAATCAGTTCGCCGACGCCAAGGCTTAACTGCTGGCGCATATAAGCGTTTTCGTAGTCGCCCTTGTCGTAAGCAAGACCGGTCCAGGCAGTCTTCATAAGTGCCAGGTCTTTGCGGCCGCTCTTGGTGATAACCTTGCCGTCACGCTTGTAGGTCATGCTCCAAGGATTCTTGGTGATTTCTAAGGAGAGGGAACCGCTCTTTACGATAATGAGTTCATCGGTTTCCTCTGCGGTCATTGGAGAGTTTTCTGCAATGTTAAGTTCAAATTCCGGTGTCTTCTTCTGTGTTCCAAGATGGTGCCAGGTCTGCACGCGGATAATGTCCTCTGCCGGAGAGGTAAGTACTACGGTTAAGTTGATACTGCCGAGAGTATCACCACGGTGATTGATAAACACGGTTGGGGCACAAATGGTTACCTTGCCCGGTTCAATTTTTGTAAAATATGCCTGCTTTGGATCAAAGCATTCGCAGTGCTCCTTCTGGAGCCAGCATCCGTTACTGAATTTCATAAATAATACATCCTTTCTGGGTGTTTTTTGCGGCGGCCCGGCGAATGCAGTCTGCCGCAGTTTGGCATTATTATAAAGGTAATTCCGGAAAAAACATACCGCTTTTTTTGGTAACAAATTACGCTACTTTTTATTGCTTTTTTAGGTAATGACGTGTATGATGAAAAGAGGAAACTAAGGAGGATAACGAAATGAATTATACCAACCCTATCGTATCCGGTTTCAATCCGGACCCTTCCGTTTGCCGTGTGGGCAACGATTATTATCTCGTAAACAGTACCTTTGAATATTTTCCGGGACTTCCGATATATCACAGCACCGATTTGGTTCATTGGGAGCAAATCGGACATGTATTAACCCGAGACAGTCAGTTAAAGCTTCCTCTGGGAGCACCAAACTGTCTGGGCCTTTATGCACCAACCATCCGTTATCACGAAGGAAGGTTTTACTGCGTGGTAACCAATGTGGGCGGTAATCCGGGCGGTAACTTTTTTGTAACCACCGATGATATTTACGGCGAATGGTCCGAACCGGTTTTTCTTGAGTTTGGCGGCATTGATCCATCCTTCTTCTTTGATGAGGACGGCAGATGCTATTATACCGGTACCGACGAAGGCGTGTTCATTTGTGAAATTGATATTAAAACAGGAAAGCGTCTGGGTGAAAAGCAGTATGCCTGGAACGGAACCGGCGGAAATAATCCGGAGGGCCCTCATCTGTACAAAATTAATGGCTGGTATTATCTGATGATTGCCGAGGGCGGCACAGAGCTTTGCCATATGGTAACCATTGCCCGCAGTAAAAATGTATACGGCCCGTATGAAGAATGTCCGTGGAACCCGGTTCTTACCAACAGCCGCACCGAGATGCCGATTAAAGCCATCGGTCATGCGGATTTGGTGGAAGACGTAAACGGCGGCTGGTGGGCAGTATGCTTAGGAAACCGTCCGATTGCCTATCCGTTCCGTCATACCATGGGCAGAGAAACCATGCTGGTGCCGGTAACCTGGAAGGACGGCTGGCCGGTCATGGGTGTGAACGGTCGTGTTCCTGAGGAGATAGCTGTAGAACGGTTTGCCGGGGAAATGACTCCAAATACCGGTAGATATATCCCGGGAAGTGATTTTGAAGATGATTTTAAGGGAGATAAGCTGCATGTCTCCTGGAATTATATTTATAACCCTGTAGAACAACTGGTGCATCTTGACAACAAGGGCTTGTGCTTACATGGGGCGGCAGCCTCCATATCTTGCGATGATTATAAGAGCATTCTGGTGCGCCGTCAGGAGCATTTTGATTTTGATGCCACCATGCATCTTACCTTTACTCCGGGTGAAGGAGAAGAAGCAGGTCTTTGCATTTACATGAGCAACAAGCATCATTACGAGATTGCTTTAACAAAGCTGGACGGGGAACAGTGTCTGATTATCCGCCGTCAGATCGGTAAGTTAAAGGCAATCGAAGAAAAGGTGCCTTATGAAGGCAATGAAGTGGTTCTGCAGTTAAACGGCAGAAGAAGAGAGTATAACTTCTCTTACAGCAAGGACGGAAAGGAGTTCACCACCCTTGGCGGCGGAGAGAGCCATTATCTTTCCACCGAGGCCGGCGGCTGCTTTACCGGTAATGTGATTGGTCTGTATGCTTCCGGTAACGGAAAAGAAGCGGAAAACGATGCGCATGTGACAAAGTTTACATATAAAGCAGTAAAATAAGTTTATATCTACAGTAAAAAAATCAGAAAGGGAGGTACGAAGTTATGGAAGAAAATACAACACCAAAGCACCGGGATTCTTTTGCCAAACTGCTTGGCAGAACAAAAATTTCAACCCAGATGGCAGTGGTGTATCTTCTGGCAATAGTACTTCCGATTACTATTCTTGGCGGATGGATAATGAGGGTTACTTATGTGAACCAGAAAAGCTATCATGCGGATTTGCTGGAGTCCTATCATTCGGGCATTAAGCGTACTATGTATGAGATTACCTCCCAGATTTATACCTTTTCCGAAAGTATCGTATATAATGATGAGCTGATAGAGTTTCTGCGTGGGGAATATGAAACAGAAAATGATCTCCGCGCTGCCGCCAGAGAAATCACCCTGATGGATGATTATATGAAATCTTATGCCGGCATTGATGAAGTTTTGGTGTATATTGACCGGGAGGATATGATTAATTACGGTCAGTACCGGGTGCCGACGGAAGAAATCAAGGCAACTGACTGGTATCAGAAGGCGCAAAACCAATTTTCTCCGTTCTGGATCAGTTACCGGGTAAAAAATCCTACCAATAATGAGTATGTATGGCGTCTTGCACTGGTGCGGAAGATGATTCTGGTGGGCGGCGATAAAGAGGCCGTAGTTATGATTAAAATCAAGGACTCTTATCTTTCCAGCCGTATCGGAACCCAGGAATACCTGACTATGATTTCCGTAGATGACACGCCGGTTTCCTTCAGTAATCATACCAAGTACTACGGAACAATGCCTGCGTTTCAGTTTAATCCGGAGGATAAATATGATTATGGTGGGGTAACGGAACTGGAAGGAGAGGAAGTTTTATTCCATGTATCTTCTTTGGATATTTCCAGAACTTCCTCCAACATATACCTGATGACTTATGATGTCAGTGCCATCGAAAATATGGAACGGATGTTTTTGACCTATGGAACGGTTTCTGCGGTTACCATGCTGTTAACCATGATTATCCTGATATCCTTCAGCGGAAGTATTGTCCGCCAGGTAAAAGTGTTGCGGTCGGAAATGGGAAAAGCCAGCCGCGGTAAATATGAGGAAATGCAGACGGACATCCGGGCAAGCAAAGAATTAACGGAAGCCTTTGATGATTTGCTTGTTATGGTTAAAAATATTCAGGAGATGGAAACTGCCAGGTACGAAGCAGAGATTAAAGAGCAGAATATCCAGAATGAGCAGCAAAAAATGGAATTTAAAATGCTTGCCAGCCAGATTAATCCGCACTTTTTGTATAATACGCTGGAATCTATCCGAATGAAGGCGTTTACGGCGGGAGATAAAGAGGTGGCTACCGCCATTAAGCTTCTGGGAAAATCCATGCGTTATGTGTTGGAAAACACCGGAACTGCAGATACGACGCTGCAGGCAGAAATTGACCATATTCTTACTTATCTGCAAATACAGCAGTTGCGCTTCGGTGACCGGGTAAATTATATTTTGACGGTTCAACCGGAAATGGAGCTGGAAGAATACCGTGTGTTGCCGCTGCTGCTTCAGCCGGTTGTGGAAAATGGTATTGTACATGGCCTGGAAGCAAGGGAAAGTGACGGTACTATTTGGATTAGCATTTATGTACAGGAAGACACGGTTTATGTGGACATTTCCGATAATGGCTGCGGCATGGATGAAGAAACTTTGCATGCTGTTTTGGCAAAGGTACAGAATTACACCAGAAAGCGGCATAAGAGCAGTATCGGACTTTATAATATTAATCGCCGTATTAAATTGAATTACGGGGAACAGTACGGTCTTGATATCCAAAGCACTCTGGGTGAAGGTACCATGGTTCGGGTTACGTTCCCTGTCATAAAAACGGAAAAATCCGACATGTCAGAATAAGAACTCTAATTTTTCCTGTAAAAACTGTATAAAAGATAATATGTTTTTTGCCCTTCTTTTGTTATAAAATACAACTGTATGGTACGGGAGGCATGGTATACCCATGGGCTTCCATACGAAAAAATCTTTTATAGAGGAGGACGAAAATGAGTAAGACAGTAAAGAAATTTTTTGCCGGACTTCTTGCATTCGTGATGGTATTTGCTATGACAGCAGCTGCCGCACCTGCAAAGGAAGTTAAGGCAGACGAGGAAAAATATGATTTATTCCTCGCAATCGGCGCAGCTAATGACTGGAGTATGTGTTATGATAACGCTCCTGATTATGCAGGCGCAATCCAGGCTACCAATGCTAAAATCGGCGTAGGTGAGACTGCTACAATTAGTCTTGTAATGCCAAACGAAGTAGATAAGACTTGGTATCTTGCACCTGTATTGCTTGCAGAAGGCGTTCAGGATTTAGATTACACCATTAGTTCTATTACATTAGATGGTGCAGAGATTCTTGATACCGTAAATTTAAATGCGCGTGAAGCAGGTAACTGGTGGTATGAGAGTACCGGCGTTTACACCGACAAGCAGGCAATCCGTCTTGCGGGCGGTTACAACGAGTGGGGCGATAAGTTCATGGCAGAAGGCCCAACCGGCTGGACAGAAATCTCTTATACAATTACTTTAAACAGCATTGAGTTTGCTCCTGAATATGAAATGTTCGTGGCAATCGGTGCAGCAGAAGACTGGAGCATGTGTTATGACAACGCTCCTGATTACGCTGGAGATATCATTCCGACAAAGGCAATGGTTTCCGAAGGCGAAACAGTTACTATCGGTCTTGTAATGCCAAGAGAAGTAGATAAGACCTGGTATGTGGCTCCTGTTCTCGTAGCAGAGGGTGTAGAAGCATTAGACTTCACAGTAGATTCCATTACATTAGACGGTGAGGAAATTCTTCCTAATGTTAATTTAGATGTACGTGCAGACGGCCCATGGTGGTACGAAAGCACAGGTGCATTCACCGATAAGCAGGCAATCCGTCTTGCCGGTGGTTACAATGAGTGGGGTGATAAGTTCATGGCAGAAGGCCCAACAGGCTGGACAGAACTTTACTACACAATCACAATCAATAACATTGAAACTGCTCCTGAATATGAAACATTCCTTGCAATTGGTGCAGCAGAAGACTGGAGCATGTGCTTTGATAACGCTCCTGACTATGCAGGCGATATTATTGCAAATGTAGAAAAGGTTTCCGCAGGTAAAACAGTAACTCTTAGTCTTGTAATGCCAAGAGAAGTAGACAAGACCTGGTATCTTGCTCCTGTTCTTGTAGCAGATGGCATTCAGACTTTGGATTATACCGTAAATTCCATTACAATCGATGGTGAAGAAGTTCTTGATACCGTAAACTTAAATGCGCGTGAAGCAGGCAACTGGTGGTATGAAGCTACCGGTCCTTACACCGACACACAGGCAATCCGTCTTGCGGGCGGTTACAATGAGTGGGGCGATAAGTTCATGGCAGAAGGCCCAACCGGTTGGACAGAACTTACATATACCTATACTTTAAACAGCATCGGTACTGAAGCAGCTGCTGCAGAAGGCGGTGCGTTAATCGGTGGTACACAGTACGAAGGCGATATGACAGTATTCCTTGCTATGCAGGGTGATGTAACTTCCGGTGCATGGGATATGACATGGATTAACGGTTCCACAGACGTGGCTGGTGTTGAACCAACATTCGTAACAAATGCTAAGTCCGGTGATACAGTTACCATCGGTCTTAAGTTCCCTCAGGAATTAGTATATACCTGGTGGATGGCTCCGGTTGTTATGTTAAATGATGCTCCGGCTGATTTAGTTACTACTTTAGATTACACTATTGATAAGATTACTATCGATGGTGAAGAAGTTACTCCTGATTTATCCTTAGGCGCTCAGCCTTTCTGGTATGAAGGAACCGGTGATTACTCTGACACACAGGCTATCCGTTTAAAGGGTGGTTACAATGAATGGGGCGATCATTACATTGAAAGTCCTGTAAACTACACAGAAGTTATGTACACCATTACTCTTGGCGATGTTTATACAGGCCAGGTAGAAGGTGAATTATACGCAGGCGAAGCTACCATGTTCCTTGCAGGTACAGCAGAAAGTGCTGCAAATGCTTGGGACTGGACATGGGCAAACGGTTCTACCGATAATGCAGCAATTACCGGTACCGTAGCAACTGTTAAGTCCGGTGATACCGTAACTCTCAGCCTTACTTATCCAAGTCCTGTTCATCACACCTGGTGGATGGCTCCTACCTTAGTTCTTCCGGAAGAAGCAGATGGTCAGGATCTCTATAATGTATTATACACCATCGACAAGGTTGCTATTGACGGTGTTGATGTAACTGACAAGATTACTTTAAATAAGGCAGCTGCTCTTGCTTGGTACGAAGGTACAGAAGATCACCCTGTAACAAGAACTCTCCGTCTTGGCGGTGGTTACAATGAATGGGGTGCAGATAATGCTAAGTGCATGGACGGTACTTTATTAGAAGGTTTCACAACCATCGAGTATACCATTACTTTAGATGCTATTTATGCAGAACCTGTAGAAGAAGCTCCTCAGTTAAAGGCTGACCTTGACGGTACTTACAATGCATATGTAGGTATCCAGTCCGGCGCATATACATTCCGTAACGCATGGGATGATGCAACATACGGTAGAGATACCAATCCGGATGCATTCGGTCAGATGAGCTTAGTAGAAGCAGACGGAACCCTTACTAAGAAGGCTGGTACTTTCGTAGATACAGTGATCGCAGGTAACGGTACATACACCATGGAAATCAATGATCTTGCATGGGATGACGGCTCCGAAGCTTTGAACCTGTTATTCATCTCCACAGATATTCCTAAGTCCGGCGAAATCGTATTCTCCAACTTGAAGGTTGATTTCGACGGAAAGAACGTTATGGAAATGGCAGAAGGCTTCTTAGATGGTGATTCCAAGGAAGTTATTAAGCTTCTCTTTATCAACATCTGGAATAAGGATATCACAAATACTTATAATATGGCCGGTATGCTTCCAAAGAGCAACGTAAAGATTACCTTTGACGTTTCCGGTTTCAACTACGACAAGGCAGCAGAAGTTACTCCAGAGCCAACTCCGGAACCAACTCCTGAACCAACCGTAGCTCCAACCGAAGCTCCTGCAGAGCCAACCGCAGCTCCTACTGAAGCTCCAACCGAAGCACCTGCAGAAGCAAACACATTGCATATCATGGAAGATAAAGTCTCCACTGTGCTACGTTGTAACAAAGAAAATATCGGCGTTACAATTAAAATGATTCTGCAGTCTCTACACGACGAAG
>JAZNXI010000001.1:0-35309 GCA_045593825.1 Lachnospiraceae bacterium | reverse complement strand
AATCCTCCTACAGGTAGCTGACTGCTACCACTTCTAAATAGAACTTGTTCTTAATCCTTCCGCAATTTCACTCAGTTTTTTTAACCGGTGATTGACTCCGGATTTTCCTACAGATGGACTAAGCATCTCGCCAAGCTCCTTTAAGGAAGCCTCCGGGTACTCAATCCGCAGCAGCGCGATTTCCTCTAATCCCTCTGCCAGTGTGGCAAGTCCGACCGTATCCCTGATATAGAGAATATCTTCCACCTGCCTTGATGCCGCTTTTACTGTCTTGTTGATATTTGCAGCCTCACAATTCACCTTACGATTAATTGTATTCCGCATATCTTTTAGAATGCGTACGTTTTCAAATTCCATCAATGCAACATGGGCCTCCATCACGTTGAGAAGATCAACGATTTGAGCCCCTTCTTTTACATATACCACATAATGATACTTTCTTGCAATCATTTTTGCATCAACATCAAAGGAACGCATTACATCACATAGTAATTCACCATTTTTTTCCTGACTGACCACCACTTCAAAATGGTACGCCTTGTTTGGATTGGACACAGACCCAGCTGCCAGAAATGCTCCCCGAATAAAACTTCTTCTACAGCAGCTTTTTGTAACAATGGTAGGTTCCACCATAAGCGGGCAGCCGTTTTTTTCTTCTTCGGCTGCAGTCAGCTTACAAGCCTCCAAAACCCGCAAAGATTCTTCGGGAGTTAACGTAAGCTCATATAAATTCTTTTTTGCCGATATGGATTTCGTGGTAAGCTCTGCGCTTATACGAAAAACCTGTTTCAACAGTAAAAAGATTTTTTTCGTCAGGATGGTGCTTTCCGTTTGCAATTTTATGATAAGAGTCTGGTCTTTGTCAACCACTAATTTACCACAAAACGCAATTATTGCCGAAATTTCTGCCAATTTACAATGTCTGGCAGGGGAAATCTGCTCACACAGCTCCTTCTTCACTTCTCCTGAGAACGACATTTGCAGTATCCTTTCCGATATCCCGGTGTTCTACTTTGATTCCGTATTCCAGATTGCCAAGACGTTTTGTAATGGCATTTGCCAAAGTTACGGAACGGTGTTTTCCGCCGGTACAACCAATACCGATTACCAACCGGTTCTTACCTTCGTTGATATAATTCGGTATCAAAAATTTTAACATATCTTCTAATTTATCCAAAAATTGTCCTGCTGCTTCTGTTTGCATGACAAAATCCTGAACTTCTTTTTCATTGCCGGTTTTTTGCTTTAATTCCGGCACATAATACGGATTTGCCAAAAAACGCACATCAAATACAAGATCCGCATCTGACGGAATACCATACTTAAATCCAAAGGAAAGCACCGTAATCATAAAATTCCGGAAGCCTTCGTTTTCCACAAAAATTTTATCAATCTGGGCTTTTAATTCCCGGATTAACAACTGGCTGGTATCTAAAATGTAGTCTGCCTTCTCCTTTAAAAAGGCAGTTTTCTCCCTCTCCAGCAGAATACCAGATTCTACTCTGCCGGTTCCCGCCAACGGATGTGCACGACGGGTTTCTTTATAACGCTTTACCAACACCTCATCGGAAGAATCCAGGTAGAGAATTTCGTAAGGCCGGTTTGCAGCTTTCATCTGCTCCAGAAACGGTTCCAACTCTGCAAGCCCATGACCGCTGCGGATATCCACGCCTATGGCAATTTTGTCATATTCCACATGATCGTCCAATAAAAGCTGTGCAAATTTTGAAATCAACGGAACCGGAAGGTTGTCTACGCAAAAATAGCCCGCATCCTCCAGCATTTTTAAAGTTGATGATTTTCCTGCACCGGACATACCGGTTACAATTACAAACCGCATAAATAGCCTCCGTATATTGTGTCGTATAACAGTAAACCGTTTATGTAGATTTTAGAACTCGCCAAGGAATCGTACCTCCGGTTCCAGCTCCACCTGAAATTTTTCTTTTACTGTTGCCTGAATATGCTGAATCAAATGATAAACATCTGTTGCGGTAGCTCCTCCTGCATTGATAACAAAGCCTGCATGCTTTGTGCTTACCATGGCACCGCCCACCTTGCATCCGGAAAGACCTGCATCCTGAATAAGCTTACCGGCGAAGTGACCTTCCGGCCGTTTAAATGTACTGCCTGCACTTGGATATTCCAATGGTTGCTTTTCCTGACGTGCTTTTTTGTAGGATTCCATAATAGCAAAAATCTGCAGTTTTGGACGTACGGTCAGTTTAAAATATGCCCGCAGCACAATATCACCGCTCTCCATCATTACACTGTGCCGGTAAGAAAGCTTTAACTCTTCTTTTTCCAAGCGGCGGAGTTCTCCCTCTTTTGTCATCACGTCTGCTGCCACGATGGTATCCTTGATTTCACCGCCGTAAGCGCCTGCATTCATTAACACAGCACCACCTACCGTACCCGGAATTCCGTTTGCAAATTCCAAACCGGTAAAACCTTTTTTGCCTGCCCGGAGAGAGAGCGTTGCTAACATAACTCCGGCTCCCGCACACACATCACAAACACCTAAGTTTACATTTTCCTTTGCATTGATTTCCGTGAATTCGCCGTCCAGACGAATAACAACTCCCCGGACGCCACTATCAGCTACCAGCAAATCACTGCCGTTTCCGATAATATAATATGGTTCTTCATGCTCTTTGCAGAGAGCAATTACCTGCTGTAACTGTTCTACGGTATCTACCCGTACAAACCATTCTGCAGGACCGCCCACACGGAATGTTATATGTTTTGCCATCGGTTCTTCAGGAAATACATGGTCTGCCCCTAAAATTTCCTGAAGTCCCCGAAGCATTAATTCTTTATTGGTTGTATTCCCCATAATATTTCTCCTTATAAACTAAGTAAACCCAAAACACCCCTATTTTGCAGCTACCTGGTCTAAAATCATCTTTGCACTGCCGTAAATACCTGCATCGTTACCTAAAGTAGCAAGGCAGAATTCTTTGTTGTACAGTGCAGAAAGCAAGTTCTGATTATAGTGCTTTTTTAAGCCCTCGGTAAGAATTTCTCCTGCCTTGGACACACCACCACCGATCACAAATACCTGTGGATCAACGGTTGCTGCCACATGGGTAAGAGCGCCTGCTAGAATAGCGCAAAGCTTATCTACCAGTGCTGCTGCCACAGCGTCACCGGCCTTAGCTTCATCAAATACATTTTTTGCAGATAAAGTTTCATATTTTCTAAGGGATGTGGTTGCATCGCTTGCTGCCAGTTCCTTCTTTGCCATACGCACAATACCGGTTGCGGATGCATACTGCTCTAAATGTCCGTGACCGCCACAGCCGCAAACGTCGGTTTCTTCCGGATTTACAATCATGTGACCAAGCTCACCGCCGGCACCGTTACTGCCTGCCCAGATTTTTCCGTCTAAAATGATCCCGCCGCCAACGCCGGTACCAAGTGTAATCATAACTACATCCTGATAACCCTGGCCGCCGCCCTTCCACATTTCGCCGAGGGCTGCAACATTTGCATCATTGCCCGCAGCTACAGGAAGACCAACCAGCTTGCTCATTTCTTCATTTACATTGAACACACCCCAGCCGAGGTTAACGCACTTAAGCACCGTACCGTCACCCTTTACCGGACCCGGAACACCGATACCTACACCAAGAACATTGGACTTGTCAATGTTCTTTTCTGCAAGCTTACTATTAATAGCATCTGCGATATCTCCTAAAATAGAAGCTCCGCCGTTTTCTTTGTTTGTTCTGATTTCCCATTTATCCACTACGGTACCTTCTGCAGTAAACAGACCGCACTTTACGGTAGTTCCTCCTACATCAATACCAAATACGTAATTTGCCATGATTTTATCTCTCCCCTATACTTTCTGATTATTTCTTCATTAAATTGCTGGTTACACGGTTGTATAATTCCTGTGCCGCATTGTAGCCCATCTTCTTCTGACGGTAATTAACCGCTGCAGACTCACAAATGATGGCAAGGTTACGACCCGGACGGATTGGCAGGTCATGACATACTACCTTGTTGCCAAGGAACTCGGTGTACTGGTCCTGCAGACCCATGCGGTCGTATTCTTTGTTTCTGTCCCACTCTTCCAAGCGGATAACTAAGTCGATGGACTGGGTGTTCTTTACACTTTCTACACCAAATAAAGCCTTAACATCTACTATACCTATGCCGCGAAGCTCAATAAAATGTCTGGTAATGTCAGGTGCGGAACCAATGAGGGTATCATCGGATACCTTTTTGATTTCTACCACGTCGTCGGATACCAGACGGTGTCCTCTCTTAATTAATTCCAGAGCCGCCTCACTCTTACCGATACCGCTTTCACCGGTGATTAAAATACCTTCACCGTAAACATCAACCAATACGCCGTGGATGGAAATACGCGGTGCCAGCTCTACCTTTAACCAACGGATAACCTCACCCATAAAATCGGAGGTAGACTTTCCTGTCTGGAAAATAGGTACATTGTATTCTACTGCCAGTTTTAATAACTCCTCACGCACCGGAAGGTTACGGCAGAACACGATACAAGGAATCTTGTGGCTCATGAGCTTTCTCATAATACCGCTGCCGTGGTCTGCTTCCATTTTTTCCATATAAGCATATTCCACATTACCGATAATCTGCACACGGTCATAGTTAAAGTAATCGAAAAATCCGGCCAACTGCAGGGCAGGACGGTTTACCTCCGGCTGACTGAGCAGAATCGGGGTAATATCGATTTCCGGTGTCAGGTTGACAAGCTTCATTTTTTCTACCAGCTTAGTTAATTCTACGGTATACATGTAATTTCTCCTTTATTAAGTATGACATTATTATTTTTATTCTAACACAATGATTCCGTAACTTCAATGATGAAAAAAATCATACACTGCCTGAGCGGCGCGGATATTCATGCTCGGAAGTTTTGCAAGTTCCTCTACTTCTGCATTTTTCAGCGCCTCCAGGGAACCGTAATGCTTCATGAGCGTTCTTCTGCGGGCACCTCCCACTCCCGGAATATCATCCAGAATGGAATGGGTTTGGGCTTTTCCACGCAAAGACCGGTGATACTCTATGGCGAAGCGGTGAGTCTCATCCTGAATTCTTGTAATCAGATGGAAGCCCTCGCTTCTGGTATCAATCGGAATCTCTATATTATTATAGTACAAACCTCTGGTTCTATGATTATCATCTTTCACCATGCCGCAAACCGGAATAGACAATTTCTGTTCCGCCAGCACCTCCAGGGCAATATTTACCTGACCTCTGCCGCCATCCATTAAAATTAAATCCGGAAGCCTTGTGAAACTGCCCATATCCTTTAGCTCCTCACCGGAGGTTTCTTCGTAGTT
This sequence comes from Lachnospiraceae bacterium, assembly GCA_045593825.1. Taxonomy (GTDB): domain Bacteria; phylum Bacillota; class Clostridia; order Lachnospirales; family Lachnospiraceae; genus SIG299. The sequence goes on along the minus strand of JAZNXI010000001.1, from coordinate 29,979 downwards.
TTCTTTTAGTTCTTCCAGCTCCCTCTTTGCATGCTCAAAGCGTCGGGTTAAAACTTCCTTCATGCTGGCATAATCGTCCGGCCCTGCAATGGTTCTTGTTTTGAATTTACGGTAGTCTGCCTTTTTAGGCTTGCCTCCTTCAAAAACCACCATGGAAGCAACATTTTCAAAACCGCTGGTATTGGATATATCGAAGGCCTCGATACGGTTTAAGGTTTCCATTTCCAGCCACCCGGCAATTTCTTTTAAGGCACCCTTGGTCTTTTTTTCCTGTTCGGCAATCCGTTCGGAGTCTTTTTGAAGGACAAAAGAAGCATTCTTTTCTGCCAGTTCCACCAAGCGCTCCTTGGAACCCTTTTTCGGGATCACAATGCGAACCTTTTTGCCTCGCCGGGCCGTCAGCCAGCCTTCTAAAAGTTCCAAATCGTCCGTTTCATTCGACAGCAGTAGTTCCTTTGGAATATGCGGTGTCCCGGAATAGAACTGCTTGATGAAATTGGCCATGATGGTGCTTCGCTCTTCGTTTTCTACACCTGTAAGATAGAAGTGCTCCCGGCCCACCATTTTTCCGCTTCTGACAAAGAAAACCTGGACTACCGCTTCGTCTCCTGCCGTAGCAAAGGCAATAATATCCCGCTCCACATTCATATCGTCATCCGCCTTTTGTTTTTCCGCAAGGCGTTTCACGCTGAATAATAAATCACGGTATTCTGCGGCCTTTTCAAACTCCATTTCCTCAGAAAATTTCATCATCTGCTGTTCCAGACGTTTGGTAATCAAAGCGTAATTGCCATTTAAAAACTCTTCCACCTGACCGATGTTTTCCCGGTATTCTTCCTTAGAGATGTACCCCTGGCACGGAGCCTTGCACTGTCCCATATGATAGTACAGACAAGGACGCTCTTTTCCCATATCCCTTGGCAAAACCTTGTTACAGCTGCGGATAAAATAGGTTTTCTTTAACAAATCAATGGAATCGTGCACCGCCTGGCCGCTGGTGTATGGGCCAAAGTACTTTGCCTTGTCCTTTTTCCGCTCTCTGGCCAGCATAATGCGGGGATAATCCTCATTGGCCGTCAAACGCATATAAGGATAATGCTTGTCATCCTTCAACATGGTGTTATACTTTGGCTGATGCTCCTTAATCAGGTTGCACTCTAAAATCAGTGCCTCCATCTCGGAATCCACCACAATGTACTCAAACCAGGCAATCTGTTCTACCATGCGCTGTATCTTTGCCGATTTACCGCGACTGCTCTGGAAATACTGCCGCACCCGGTTCTTTAACACCACCGCTTTACCTACATATATAATTGTATCATTTTTGTCATGCATGAGATAAACTCCCGGTTTATCCGGGAGTTTACGCAATTCTTCTTCAATATTAAACATTATTTTCCTCGTTTGGAGTATCGCCTGCGATGATAATCTGTTCCTCAATCAGGACGTCAATTTTAGGCTGCGCAGGGGCTTTGGTTGACACTTCAGATTCTGCTGTTTCTACAACTTCTCCGGTTTCAATGCCTTCTTCTGCCACATTCTGTTCTGTACCGGTACTCTTTCCCGTCACGCGGTTATAAATTTCCACAAATTCCTTGCCGGTGATGCTTTCCTTTTCACAAAGGAATTCGGCAATTTCTTTCAACACATGTTGATTTTCAAGAAGCAGCTCCTTGGCCAGCTTGTAGCAGTCCTTCATAAGAGCCCGAAGTTCCCTGTCTACCTCTGCAGCGGTTTCATCACCGCACTGCATGACCACTCTGCCGTCCAGATACTGGTTTTCCACAGTTTCCAAACCTACCATGCCAAAGGTATCGGACATACCATAGCGGGTAATCATGGCTCTGGCAATGCGGGTAGCCTGCTCAATATCGTTAGCTGCACCTGTGGTAATCTGGCCGAAGAAAATTTCTTCGGAGGCACGTCCGGCACAGAAGGTAACGATTCTTGTAATCATCTCATCCTTAGTCATGAGATACTTTTCTTCCTCCGGAGCCTGTAATACGTAGCCTAAAGAGCCCATAGTACGAGGCACAATGGTAATCTTCTGCACCGGTTCGGAGGATTCCTTCTTTAACATACTAATCATGGCATGACCTACCTCATGATAAGCCACCACGCGCTTTTCTTCTTTACTTAAAATGCGGTCCTTCTTTTCTTTACCGGCAATAACCACTTCCACAGACTCAAATAAATCTTCCTGAGTTACATACTTTCTGCCGCATTTAACCGCTAAAATAGCAGCTTCATTAATCATGTTGGCAAGGTCGGAACCTACTGCACCGGAGGTAGCCAGGGCGATTGCCTCTAAATCTACGGAATCATGCAGCAATACATTCTTTGCATGTACCTTTAATACTTCCAGACGTCCCTTTAAATCCGGCTTGTCTACAATAACACGACGGTCAAAACGGCCCGGACGGAGAAGTGCCTTATCCAAAACCTCCGGACGGTTGGTAGCCGCTAAAATTACAATACCCTTGGAGGTATCAAAACCATCCATCTCTGCCAACAGCTGGTTTAATGTCTGTTCACGTTCATCATTACCGCCATAGCGGGAGTCTCTGCTCTTACCGATGGCATCGATTTCATCAATGAAGATGATACACGGTGCCATAGCCTGGGCCTGCTTAAATAAGTCACGGACACGGGACGCACCCACACCCACATACATTTCTACAAAATCGGAACCGGACAGGGAAAAGAACGGAACCTTTGCTTCGCCGGCCACTGCCTTTGCAAGCAGGGTTTTACCGGTACCCGGAGGGCCCACAAGCAGGGCACCCTTTGGCAGCTTCGCACCGATTTCCGCATACTTTTGCGGATTGTGCAGGAAGTCTACCAACTCACGGATGGAATCCTTAGCTTCTTCCTGACCTGCCACATCTTTAAAGGTAACACCAGTTTCTTTTTCCACATAAACCTTGGCTGTGCTCTTGCCAACGCCCATCATGCCGCCGGCCTTTCCCATCATACGGGATAAGGAGAAGGACAGCAAAATAAACATAAGAAGAGGAAAACCGATATTGATTAAGAGACTTAATATAACAGAGGACGTATCCTCCACAATTCGGATATACTGTACACCGGCATCTTCCAGACGCTGCTGCAACAAATTTCCGTCTTCCAGTAAACCGGTATAATAAGTAAATGTCATGCCAAACAAGCCACTGTTTTCATACGGCTGGTTCTTTGGAATAATTACCAGCATTCCACTGTCTGCATTGACCTCTACCCGTTCAATTTTATCTTCTTCCAGGTACTGAATAAATTCATTGTAGGTAATTTCTTCCGTGGATTTGCTTTCCATGTCATTCATAACCCACATAAAACCAATAATCATGATTAATGCAGATACCATGGAAATCAACAGGGACATTTTATTGGTATTCTTCTTATCATCCTTTTTGTTTCCATCATTACCGCCGGAACCGTTTTGTCCGTTACGGTTATTCATGTAATTACGATTGTCGTCGCTCATTTTTTCCTCCAGATATGTTTCTTTCTATAGTATTTTCGGTTTTGCCCCGAATTATATTCTTTCGCATAATGTATTATACTGGGAAGTTCTTTGGAAAATCAATAGATTCCGTTGAAAATTTAAGCAAATTTCACATTTTTTTCATTTCCGATAATAAAAGAACCCCTCTGCGCCGGAATTTTACCGCGCAGAAGGGAAAAATCCAAACATATTCTGTTATCTTCTTAAAGAAAACAGGGCACTTCCTGCCTGAACAGACGGCATATGCAGACATACCGCTTCTGCGTCCTTTAAGTTCTCTACTCTGTTATGCCAGGCCGCACCGTCTTCATCATAACAAATAGAAATATTTTCGTTATCCAACAATTTCTTCAGCGGAGAAAATGCACAGGCAAGCTTTAACACCTGACCGTCGCTTTCGAATACCGCAATTTTTGCCTCCGGTTTCTGTTTCGCAAGCTCTGCTACATGATATCCCATACCAAAGCCCTTTACCAGATAGGTTTCTGCTTCCTGTCTTGCAAAACTTCTTGCAACCAGAAAAGCTTCTAAGCCTACTTTATTGTTGGAATGTAAATATACGGAACCTCTGTCGGTGGCCACCGCTACCGTCATTAAGCCACAAGAAGTAACCTCCACGCGGTATCCCTGTTCTAACAGTTCTTCCGGATTAAGTGGTGTTTCAAACAGTTTTTCCGGCTGTGCGGTTCCGCCTGCCGCCAGCTTTTTACACATAGCCTCACACTGTTCCTGATACATAGATTCCGAAAAGAAAGCATAGTCCTCTTTCTTCATAATCAGCTCCTGCACATTACAAAGCAGCGTGCAAAGCTGTAATTCCAGCAAATCGGCAAGCAACACATAATCCTCCGCCCGGCTGGCCTCTACAATACCCTCCAGCATTTCCATAAGGGAATCGGTGGATACCAGCTCAAAATACTCATTTTCCGCCAGAAGTCCATCAATTACATGACGCATTTTTTCGGAAACCTCCGGCATAAATTCGAGCGCCTTTGGATAATCTTGCTCTCTGAAATATACAATTGCTTTATCTACAATATCCAGCAGTTCTACATTGGTCTGGAATAACATTCTAACTTGTGGTGTCATCTCCCATTACCTCCCGTGCACGACGTAATGCCGCTTCGCCACCATAGGAAATGCAGACATAACATTCTGCTTCCAGGGCTGCTTTTTTATACCAAAACGCTGCTTCCTCTGCTTTTCCCGCAGTCTCATAATACTCTCCCAGCAAAAACAGAAGTTCTGCCGGTGATACTGCTGCCGTTGCCAGCTCCGTTAACGCAAAGGAAAGCAGCTGCTCATAATTCTTTTGTAATGCCATTTCTTTTGCCAGCACACAAACCGCTTCTGCTCTGACATCCGCAGAAATCTCCGGTTGGTCCAGACGCTTTTTAAACCACAAAACCGCCGCTTCGAAATCGGAAGCCGTTCCGGAAATAAAGAGTTCCTTCGCATACATACTGTACAAACGCTCCGACAAACGGCCGTTTTTATTCAGCTCCCGTTGAAAGGCATCAAAGTCCCTGCCGGAATGAAGACTCTGTGGGCGGTGCTGTATTTCAATATCACTGCTGTAAACCAGAGGATTCAGTGCCACGGTTTCGTGAATCGGATCAATCCACCGGAATTCCCGGAGACGCTTAAAGAGCTTTGGTCTTGGTTCCCTGGTGTAATTATACACCATGTTGCAATCCTCCGGATTCACATAAATCATTTCCACAATTTCTATTTCCGGAAGAAGCGCCTGCTTTAAGGCAAGGAACTTCTCCCGGTCTTTTTCTTCTAAAACCTCATCAGCATCAGCGGAATAAATATAGTCGCAGGTTGCTTTGGAAAAAGCAAAATTTCTTGCGGCTGCAAAATCGTAAACCCAGGTAAAATCATATATTCTACTCGTGTAGAGTGCCGCAATCTCTTTGGTGTGGTCCGTGGAACCGGTGTCCACAATCACAATTTCATCGGCAATTCCTTTTAAGGAATCCAGGCACCTGGAGAGGACTGCTTCTTCATTTTTTACAATCATACAAACACTGATACTAGCCATACTTTACTCCGTTATTTTGCCTAATTGTCCTCCGGCTTATTTTCTTCCTTCGGGGTCACATATGCCACCGGGCCTTCCGGTTCGGTTTCCATCACAATTTCCTTTATCGTATTTCCCACCGTCACACGGTTAGTAACCACCACTCTGATGTATTGGGTAGCATCATCATTGGTCAACTCATAGGAAGGACTGGTTGCTCCCGGAATATCGGTCCATTCCGGTGTTTCCGCCTTAACATTTGCACAACGCTGCCACTGGAAAGTTAAACCTTCGTAGGTACCGTCTGTCTTTTTCTCGAAATTAGTACTTACTACAGCCTCTATTGTTTGTCCTGCTGCCCTCTTACCCGAAGTCACGCCCACATAAGTAAGTTCATTATACTCCATAGGACCATAAATACGATAAGTGGATGGAAGCTGTCCGTCTTCCGCTGCAATACGGTATACCAGATAAGAGCCCTTTGGTACCTTTTTGTTGGAAATTTTCAGCATCTTTTCCGGCTTAATACTGGTCCACTTCATATTGGACAAATTGATATCATCCTGTGAATCTCCGATTTCTTCCCACTCTTCCGGAGTAATAACACCAACCTGATATCTTAACTCTGTTGTATTCTCAACCACAATACCACCGGTATTGGTCTTAGACTCTCCATAAGAAAATTCCAAAGCACCATCTTCAGCAATTGCCATATTTTCCGGCGCATACGGAATGATTACCTCTGCAATCTTTGATGCCGCCTTACGGTCGGTTCCGATTTCTCTTACATAAAGCACGATACCTTCCTCCGTAAGTTCAAACACCTGTCCGTTTGCATTGAAATCTTCCAGATTCTCCCTGTTCATCGGAGTATTCATTGTAAATCCATCCGCTTGTGTCTTTAACACTTCCTGCATAATCATTGCAGACAGCCGCTGGTTTGTATAAATCTTTTCAATGGCTGCTTCACGAACACTTTCGTCAACTAAATACTCTTCTGTACCGAATTTTTTATTGTATTCCGGAATCATTATCCAGTTTTCTTTATCAAAGGAAAACTCCATTCCATTCTTAATTCCAAGGGTCATGATATTTGGATTAACCAGAATCGCAGGAGCAGACATCAGCTTAGACACGGAAATCTTTGCAGTAGAGCTGGCTCTTGCCGGGCCGTCATTATCTGCCACCACGCGGAATTCCAATCCGATACCGCGGATATTCATTTCCCGTAAATCCAATTCGTCATATTCTCTCCAGACACCATCGTCACCTTTGCGCCACTGGATATTTTCCAATTCGAAATAGGACATGTCACGTCCGTTTTCCTCTATTGAAAACAGGAAATATCCGGTATCTTCCGAAAAGTTTTCATAATCGGAATATACCTGTTTCCATTGTTCTGCCTCTGTAATATCTGCGGTAAGCAGTGTGCCGGTAAATTCTACACTAAAATCTTCTTCCCATGTAATGTCCACCGAAATTACGTCTGTATTCACATCACCGCATAAATACAAACGTACGGTTTTATTGGATGCAATCCAGGAAATGTCAAAGGAAGCCTTGCCGTCCCGTACCTCGCAGGCATCCCATTTTGCCACATCCTTATTATACACTTCCGTAAAATAAACAATCTCATCCGTATCGGTTAAAACTGTTATGGTTTCATTGACATAATCTACTGTTACCGCTTCTGAATCAATTGCTCCTGCAGACACAGTAAACCGCATGGCACAAGTAACAACCAATCCTAACAGCAACAAAAAAGCTGCCAGTTTTCCTTTACTATTTTTCATAATTGCCTCCATTCCAAGCCCTTACTTTTTCTGATCCATAAAGTAAGATGCTCCTGTCTGCATTCCAATCATATTTTTATAATATTTATCTGCAGTCTGCTTACTGACCTTAAACTGACGGATACTCTGTCGTTTTCCCTGTAAATTAGCTTCCAGGGCGTTCTTATTTTTTTCTTCCAGGGCAGAAAGCTTTACTCCAAGATCGGTAACTCTGGTGATTAAGCCCTGCATTTCCAGAATCTGCTCTTTATATTCCTCTTTATTATTCTTCATCTCTTCCGCCACTCGGTTATAAATGGACTGGAAGCCGTTGTCTGTTTCTTCGATTCTGCGAAGATGCGCTCTCTTTTTTTCGATGATATCATTGAAAGCGTCTTCATCAAATTCTTCCCGTTTTAAAAGCTGCTCCTGTACGGTTGTCAACTCCAAAAGTGATGTTAAATGAACTTCCTTTTTATTCAGTATATCTAACATCATTCTGATATACGTAATCCCTTTTGTTTCTGCCATAAAACGTGCCTCTCTTTTCTTTCTCATGTATGCACAACAGGGCTGCCGCAGTGTTTTCTGCAGCAGCCCGCTTTGAATGCTTTGTGACTAACGTACGTACATATGATTCTGCTTCATAATCTCTTTCCAGAGGTCTCTCATTTCACGAACCTGATCAAGAGCCTGATTTAACATTTCCGGATCCTTTTTAATGTTAGCCTGCACCAGCAGATTGCTGATATACTCATAAACCACATCAAAATCCTTTGCGGTCGGATACTTGAAATCCAGTGTGGCACGAAGCTCAGTAATAATATTCTGTACCTTAATGATGTTGTTATTCACTTTTTCATAGTCTTTGTTTTCAAATCCAAGAAGACCGATATTACAAAACTTAATGGCTCCCTCGTATAACATTAAAGTGAGTTCTGCCGGGGAGGCGGTGTTAACCTTTGTTCCCTGATAAAGTGTTGCTGCATTTGTAAAAGCCATGTCATGTACCTCCAAAACTTATTCTGAAATTATTGCTGTACTGTCTGTCCTAATAAGGATGCCAGAGAATTCTGCTGGCTCTGCAGCTTACTTAATGCGGTTTCCATTGCAGTAAACTGCTTGTAATATTTGTCTTCCAGTTCCTTAATTCTGTCTTCCATAGTGTCTAAGTCATCTTCATAATCCTTTAATAAGGAATTGTACTGCTTATCATTATAGAAGGTTAATGCGCTGCTGACTTCTGTCTTTGCACATTTTTCAGTCATGGTATCATATAATTTTCCGAATACGCTGGTCAGAGTATTCATTACCTGATCCGGATCTTCTTCCAAAGCTTTCTTTAAACGGTCTGCATAAGTTGCGTAGGTTGCATCATCTTCATCACCGTAGATATGAAGCTTACCGTTTTCGGTGTAGTTACCGGTTACGATACCAAAGGAAGATAAGGAAAATGTCTTGCCGGTTTCTTCGTCTGTGTAAGAAGAAGCAAGTGCTGTTCTCATGCCGGAAAGCAGGGAACCGAGGGTGTTGTCACGGCGGAGCAAAGAACCCTTGATTTTATCTTCCCAGTTTTTAATATCTTCTTCTGTCATTGCTTCCTTCTGCTCATCGGTTAACGGGTCATAACCTCTTGCAGAATCTGCAGTGTAAAGCTTGTTCATTTCTTCGATTAACTTATTGTATTCGGTTAATGCTTCTTTTACCAGCTCGTAGGTGGAATCACTGTCCTTACCAACGGTAATCTGTACACTTTCAAAAGTATTCGGATCTTCCTTACTTGCTGTTGTCTTGGAAAGATTAAAGGTGATACCGTTTACTGTAAAGTTATTGGAGGATTCGGTCATTTCCGCACCATCCAAAACGAATACCGCGTCTGCTGCAGAAACAACGGACATTTCGCTGTTGCTGCCCTTAGCAACCATCAATCCTGTATCCGGATCCTCTACTAATTCAATATTTCCAAGTCCCATTGCTTTAAGACTTCCGTTTGCCGCATCATCAGCAATATCAGTAGAGTCCAAATTACACATATGGTTAAGGATATTACCTTCTACGTTTTTAAGTGTCGTCTGGGATGCTGCAATATCATCTTCTATTGCCTGTTTTACTGCTGCATCCACGTTGTCTAACTTAGCCCATTCTTCTTTTTCCGCATCTGTGAGCTCTTCGTTCTGCATTACCTTGGTAATGGTTGCTGCGCTGATACCCACATCCGGATTTTCCTTTGCAATTTCATCTGCCATTTTCTTTGCACGGCTGTCCACTGCAAGATTCTTAATATCATAAATTGCTTTTTCCAGTTCGGTAGCTTTTGTTACATCAAAGGCGCTGTCCCGAACCTTAATTACAGCTGCATCAATGCTGGCTGCATCGTCTTTCGCTGCCTGGTAAAGAACTTTCTTTGCGGAACTGTATAATGCTTTTTCCTCAGCGCTGAGATAATCTTCCGCCACACGGGATTCTACATTTTCAGTACCAAGTACGCTCTTACCGCCTGCAGTAATAGTAAATGCATTTTCAACACCACTATCCTGGGAGCTGATAAAGAATCTCTGCTGATTTGTATCGAAATTGGCATTTAAGCCGGCCTTCTTGCATGCATCTAAGAAATCACCGATGGTACTGTCGGATTCTATTGTAAAATCAACTTCTTTCTTACCTCCAATGGTAAGAGTAGTGCCTTCTGTCATACCTGCCATTTCGGTAAGCTTTGTATTCTTTGAATAATCGGCTTTTCCGCCTTCGGCGTTCTTTAACTGGCTTCCGGTTATGTACTGGGAGCTTGCCAGAGACTTTACCTGAAGGCTATGGGTACCAACCGCCGCAGAAGAATTTGCTGTTGCGGTAGCTACGCTTTCGTCGGAGCTCTTTGCTGTTCTTGTCATGTATGAACTCTGTAAACGGAGCTTAGAAGCAAACTTTGTATAAAAAGAATAAATTTTTGTATTTAAACCGGACCACGCTTCGGTTGTCCACTTGTTTAATGTGATTTTGTTTTCAATTTTTGTTGCCTTTAACTGTTGTCCTGATACCATTGCCTTTACGATGCTGTCGGTATCCAGGCCGGAAACCATACCGGATAATCCAATTCCCATTTTATCCTCACCTTCCGTCAGAATGCTTTGTTCTGACTATCATCCTTGATTTAAATTACATCCCTGTGTATTACATTTATCTTCTTTCGTCTACCAACAGTCCGGAGAACTCCCAGATTCTTGCCAGCATATCCAAAGTTTCCTCTGCAGGAATCTCTCTGATTGTTTCTTCTGTTGTCTGGTCAATCACCTTGATGGAGATACGGTTGGTATCTTCATGATAAGCAAATTCACATCTGGTTTTGCTTGGAACAATTTTCTGATTTACCTTATCTACCGCATCCTTCATCTTGCCGGAGGCGTTTTCTTCTTCCTTCTGGTTTAAATTTTCAGCACTCTTTGCCTCTGCAGAAACAGGAGTACTCATTGTTGCTGTAGGTGCTGTCTTCTTAACAACTTCCTCTGCCGCCTTAACCTGTGTCTGTGGTGCCTTGTTTACAGTCTTTACTACATCAACATAACTTCTGCCATTCCCGGTTGCACCAATCGATTCTAATGCCATAATTTCCACCTTGCCTTTCCATGACCTAAATCCATGCAGATACTTATTCTGCAAATAATCAAAGTTCCGTCTTTGATAAAACAACATTTTCTTATCTTTTATATCGGCACTTCTTCCGGTTTCCTTAACACTTTTTTATAAAAAAAGGGAGAGATGCAATATCTCTCCCAAATAATCTTAAAATACCTTTTTTAAATCTTCCAGGGAAGCACCGCCGGCTACGGCTTCCTTATTTGCTTCCTGAATCTGAACGTAGATTTCTTTACGGTAAATCGGAACGGACTTTGGTGCGTTAATGCCGATTTTTACCTGGTCGCCCTTTACTTCCAGGATGGTAATTTCCACGTCATGACCCACTACGATGGATTCATTTGCTTTTCTGGATAATGCCAACATCGGCTTACACCTCCTTCTGTCCCTTCATTTTCTGGATTACATCATAAATATTATACTTAACCACGTACTCCGGATTTTCCGCAATTACCTGGCAGCCCTTCTTGGTGTCCGCATTGATAATAATCGGAGCCTTTAAGTTAGTAGTCATCTTGGTAATGTCGGACGGTACGGTTAATGTCAGGAAAATAGCAGTATTGTCCTCTGTAAGTTCACCAAGCTTCACTAACACTTCATCTTCTACAATTGGGTTATAATCTGTCATTACATAGAATGGGCTGAGGGCTGGGAATGCCACCATCGGTTCATCTAAGCTCTGGAGCCAGGTAACCGTAGCGGTACTCTCCGACTCATTATTGTAAATCAAAGTAAACTTCTTCAGATATTCAAATCCGATCAGACCATTGTCGAAGGTAATAATCTTCTGGTCATCCACATCAATTTCACCAAAATATCTTGTTTTAATTAACATAGCTAATCCTCCTTAAAACCGTTTTATAAGAAATCCAAAAGGGATGTCTGTACAAGCTTGGATGCCGCAGAAAGAGAGGAATTATACACTGTTTCTGCCGCAGAATATTTAATTATGGTGTCTACCAGATCTGCATCCTCATTTTTGGAAAGCAGTTCTTCGAAATCCACCTGCTGATCGGAAAGTCTGCTTTCTGTCAGCTGTAATCTCTTATAGCGTCCGCCAAGATCCGCAGTAGCTACATTTAACACTTCCTGTTCCTTTTCCGTGGTTGTAATACCGCGTTGGAAGGCTTCCGTCATTACCGCCGTTTTTAATGTAAATTCCGACTTTAACTGTTCTTTTATTTCTTCCAGTTTAGAACGCTGCGCATTAGAAATACTTGCGTCCTCCAGCATTTTGTCCACCTCGGCCATGGAATCTTCCACTGCCTTTACATCGTTTACCGCATTGATAATCTCATCAATCATGCGGCAGATTCCGGTGGTAAATGCCTCAGACCCCTGAGTATTGATAGTAAGCTTCTGATTAAAATTTACCTCGTACGCAATCGGCTGGTCCTGCTTTGTATAGGTAATTGGCTCCTTAGCAGGGTCCTCTGTATCTGTTACGGTACAATCAAAATAATGTTCCGGGCGGAGATCGTTAATATCAAATTCATCCTTCACATATTCCGTTTTAATGTCTGTGGAGGTACGTAAGGTTTCATACATATCCTTTGCAAGAATAAGTTCTCCTGTTTCCGGAATAAAATGAATCGTTCCGTCCGCCGGCTCGTATGCTCCGTCATCCAGTACGGATTTGGTTATAATCATCGGCGCCGCATTTTCCTTTCCGTCTAAGGTTACCGCTTCGCCGTCCTTGGTAGTATAAGAAAATTTAATAGACACGTCTTCCACATTTGTGTAGGACAGTTTCATACGGTACGCTTCAATTTTGGACGGTACCGTTTTATCCCAGGCTGCCAGGTTATTCGGGTCATATTCATCAATATCAACTTCATTGATAATTTTGGAAATACGGTCAATACTGTCTGCTGAGAGCGGCTCGGTAATCTCGTATTTTAAATTTGTGGTTGCTTCATTAAACACCAGACTGGTGTCGGTTTTATATCCGCTGAATACATAACGGCCGGCATAATTCGTATTACCTTCCTGATATAACTGGCCTTTTAACTGCTCCAGATTGGTTGCAATCGCATTGCGGTCTTCTGCCGTAGGATAATCATTGGCACCCTGATTGCAATAGGTATTCATGGAAGTAATAATGCCGTTTACCGTATTCAGGGCTCTTTCTGTTACGTCCATCCACGCCAGGGCATCCGGAATATTCTTTTCATAATACTGGTTTAATTCCGCCAGATTAGTACGGAATTTCAGTGCACGGACCGCTACAATCGGGTCATCGGATGGCTTTGTAATTTTTTTGCCACTGGAATACTGCTGCTCTAAGTTGCTCAACAAATTTTTATTGTTGTTGATATTGTAGAGCGCATTATTCGTCATCATTTTGTTTGTAATACGCATATCCGTTCCTCCAAATCAGTCTGTTACTGGACGGTATTGATTAGTGTATCATAGGTTTCGCTCATAACCGCAATTACTTTGGCTGCCAGATTATATGCTTCCTGATATTTCGCCAAATGCATTGCTTCTTCATCGATATCTACACCCGCCACGGAAAGACGCTGGCTGACTACCGCCTGCACAATATCTTCCTGACTTTCTGTAAAATTCAAAGAGGCTTTGGTATCTACACCCACTTCACCCACAAGCGTCTGCAGAAAAGCTGCCGGGTCACCCTGCTTAAACATGGATACATCACTCTTTAAAGCAAGGAGCTTATTAACTATATCGGCATTTCCTATGCCGTTTGTAATATCTGATGCCGCAGAAATTGTATGCGGATTCATCTGAATGGTTTCATTCACGGTAAAATTGGCTGCTGTCAGCATATAATACGGCGCATCTACGGTTAACGGGTCGGACTCAAACTCCGACATAGTTACATTTTCCGCTCCCTTGGCGCCAAAACTGTTTAAATTATACTGCTCTGCAGTCATCGGATTCACAGCAGAAAAGAAATTTACGCCGGTATCACCGTTTAAATTCTGACCGGAAGCATGAACTTCGTTAAATTCTTTAGCAAACACACGGATGAACTCATTCAACTGGGCATGGTAATAAGGAATGCCTTTATAGTCCATGGTGGTTCCGATAGCAACCTTGGTTCCTTCCGGATACTGACGTCTTGCTTCCTCCTTCAATTGGAAGGTATAGCTATAGCTGCCATCTTCATTTGCCGTCACTTTAAACGATGTGTACGCATACTCACCGTTTCCGATGGTAATTTTTCCTTCCGCAGGAATATTTAAATCTTTTAAATCGTTAATATTTGTATTGATTATGGTAACTTCGTTGGCACCGTCGTCCACTTCTTCCGCATAACCCTGAAGATTTTCTTTATTATTTCCGTCTCTTACCTCAAATAAGGCTTTTAATGTGCCCTTTAACGTTGCACTTTCTGCATTCAGCTTTTCACCGTTATCCCAGTAAACATCGTACAAACCATCCACATCAGACTGGCTCATATTCTCGGTCCGCGGAACAGCCTCCAGGCTTCTTGCTTCGTAATTATCTACCAGAAGCTGGCCGTCCAGACGGACAATATATTCCGTCATGCCTATACTGCCGATTTCTCTTTCAGTTACGGTTACATTCACAATCTCTGACAACTCATCAATCAGATTTGCTCTCTGGTCTCTTAAGTCATTGGCATTCTGACCGCCGATTTCCACTGTATTTATCTGCTTTGTCAAAGTTGCCACCTGAGTAGCCAGGGAATTGATTCTGGATACCTGATTCTTAACCTCATAATTACACTCGGTCTGCACCTGGTCAAGACTGGTAGACAACGAATTAAAATATTCGCACATGCTCATGGCATAATTGCTCACCTGGGTCCTAACCGTTAAATTAGAAGGGTCCTTTGCCAGTTCCTGCAGGGAATCATACATGCTGTCGAAGGTAGTAGTAAAGCCCTCTAACTCAATCTCATTTAAATAAGACTGCACTTCGTTCATGAAGTAGCTTCTGGACTCGTACATACCAAGCAACGCATTGTTGGAACGGTACTTTTCATCATAATACTGGCTGCGCATCTGGGTAATCTCGTTTACCGCAACACCGCTGCCCAGCATGCCAAAACGGTTATTTGTGGAAAGCGGAGTGTCTGCAGACTGCTTAAGCACCTGTCTGGAATAACCTTCTGTTTCAATATTCGCAACATTATGGGCCGTAATATTCAGACCGGATTTTGCAGCATACAAACCGGTAGTTCCGATATTCAGACCAAAAAATGTATTTGCCATAAAAAACTCCTATCTTTTATCCGAGTGAGTTCAACAGATGCTCTAACATCTGGCTCACTACGTTGATGTATCTTGCGGATGCATTGTATGCCTGCTGGAAACGGATCATGTTGGTCAGTTCCTCATCAGAAGAAACCGCCGTCACGGAAAGCCGCTGGGTATCCACACTATTTACCAATGTTTCCTGTCCCTGGTAAATGTTGCGGAACTTTTCACCCCTGGTTGCCAGAGCACCAATCATCTCGGTATAATATTCATTGAAGTTATGTTCTTTATATTCGTTTGGTGTTAAAGTAGAAAACGGCTTCTGCCATTCTGACATTAACTTATCACAAATTTCTACGGCATAATCTCCGGTTCCGTCATTAGTAGAAAGCGGAATTAGGGACGGATCCTTCATGATATTTTCATTTACCTTGATTTCTCCCAGCGTAAACAAGCTGTAATTATTGGAAGCGTCTTCTTCATTATACTTCCAAACATCCACTTCCTGAAATACCCCATCTACTTCGATAATCGCTGTTGTCTTCTCATAACGGGCCATAGATTTACGGTCAAACAGCGCCTCACCCGGA
The DNA here is from genome assembly GCA_045593825.1 of Lachnospiraceae bacterium. GTDB lineage: Bacteria > Bacillota > Clostridia > Lachnospirales > Lachnospiraceae > SIG299. The sequence goes on along the minus strand of JAZNXI010000001.1, from coordinate 14,269 downwards.
GTCCGGGCATCATCCATGCCCACAGGAGCATTTTCTGCGTCAAAGATAAGGATTTTTTCACCCTCGGAAGTAATTACTTCTTTGTTCGGACAGAGAATATCATTGATAGTAGTTACAATACCATGAATCAGCTGGTCAAATTCTGCCTGTACCGCAACGATGGCAGAAGCATCTATTTCCATATTGAAAACTTCCACTTCTTTTTCGTATTCGCGATACGCCTCATCATAATCATCTTTATAGAAATAACCGGATTCGTCGGTAAAATCGGCCTTGTCCGGCTCTACCGGAATATCGGTATGCTTACCAACCTTATCACCGCGCACCAGAAGAAGTCCCTTTAACGTACCGATATCTGTATTTGCTTCCGAACTTGGCAACGGGTTAAAATTATATACCGGCACATCTCCAAAGGTTGGCCAGTACGGTTCTATCATACCGGTATCATTTTCCAACAATCTGGTATCCATGTGGAATACTAAATCTTCGGAAACCAGCATCTGATTTTCAAACAGCACCGTGACTACACCATTGGCATGCTCCTTATAGGATATATCACCAAGGCCTCCCAGTTCATCTAAAAGAAGATTTCTCCGGTCGCGATAATCGTTGGCATGTTCCATACCGCTGGCCTCATATTTTTGAATATCACTGTTCAACCGCTTAATTTCATCGGCAATTTCGTTAATACGGTCCACATTGTTTTGTATGTTGGAATTTAAATTCAACTGATATTCCTTTATTTGGCTGTATACGGTTTCTGCACGTTCAATAAAGCTGACTGCCGTCTGAATAAAACTGGAACGGGTAACAATACTGTCCGGTTCCTTGCAAAGCTCCTGCATGGCAATCCAAAGTTCTTCCACGGAATCCTGAAATGCCACACCTTCGGTTTCACCCAAAATTTCTTCCATTTCGGTGGCGCATTCATACTGGGCCTCGTAAAACTGCTGTCTGCCCAGCTCCTGACGATAAGATTTATCTAAAAAATTATCTCTTACCTGGGTGATTGCTGCTGCCGCTGCACCATGTCCAATCTGCAGATAAGAAATATGATTGGTTCCAATGTTCGTATAAAGAGAATCTGTCTGCAGTGTTTGCTGACGGACATATCCTTCGGTTTCCAGATTGGAGAGATTATGCGCCGTTGTGTTTAAACCACGCTGGCTGACCTGTAATCCGGATACTCCGGTGTATAAACTGCTCATCAAACCCATAACGCATCTCTCCTTTCCTAAAACGTAAAACAGACAGAGCTGTCCCGTGCATTTTGCATCTACTGCTTTGCATCAAACATCCCTGTCTGAGAAGCGGTCATATTCCACTGACCCGCATTCTTTGTATAATTATTTCCAGGTACGATCCTTGTACTCTGGAGCAGATTCATATTGTATGAAATCATTTCAAGCGACTGTTCGATTAGATTCCGGTTGTGTCCATTCACTTCTGACAAACGTTTTAAAACTTCTGTCAACTCCTTGTGAATTTCTTTTAAAGCTTTCTGTTCATCCGGCTGCCGGTCTAATAACTTAATCAGATTCGGCAAAGTCAGTTCCGGAAGCTTCTTGTTTAAAACCACACTGATATTCTGCATTATTTCAGTTCGCTTATTCTCTAACCCGCTGATTTTTCCGATAGCAGACTGCTCGGTTTCTGTAATAATTTGCACTCTTTGCAAATCATTTGCGATAATCGCCTGAGTCTTTTGTTCTACTACCGGCAGCAGCTCCTGATAGGCCTCCTGCTCCTTACGGAGAGTGGCTATCAGTTCTTGCATTAAGCTTGCCATAGCGTAACTCCCCGCCTCTTAGATAGTAAATCCATTCAATAATTTATCTGCCAGTGCAGACATTGGAACATTGTAGGTTCCGTTTGCCATACTGGTTTTTAATTCCTGGACTTTCTCGGTGCGGACATCCTCTGCCTGGGCAACAGCCTGCTTTGCGATCTGAAGGTCTCTGCCGAAGGAAGAAATCTCGACAGAATCCTTAGAAAAGCCGGCTGGCTTATCTGCCTTTTTTCTTGTGCTGTTTACCTGGTATAACTGGGTAATTTCCGACATAGCATCAATACGCATTATTCTCACCATCCTATTCTTAAAACCTGCGAACAAAACAAAGTTTGTTCTTAATGCTTACATACTAAATATCGGAGTGTTTACTAAAATACTTTAGACTACTTAAAAAAATTTGTAAAATCAAATGTAGCAAAATAATCTGCCGGAGTTTCTGCGCGGCGAATCATCTGTACATCCCCGTTTTCCTTCAGCAAAAGCTCTGCGGAACGAAGCTTACCGTTGTAATTATAACCCATGGAAAAGCCGTGAGCACCGGTATCATGGATTACTACATAGTCACCCATGTCAATCTTTGGTAACATTCTGTCGATGGCAAACTTATCGTTATTTTCGCAAAGGGAACCGGTTACGTCATACATATGATCGCATGGTGCATCTTCCTTGCCCGGAATGGTAATGTGATGATACGCCCCGTACATTGCCGGACGCATTAAGTTTACGGCACAGGCATCCAGGCCAATATATTCCTTATGGATGTGCTTTTCATGGACAGCGGTTGCCACCAGCTGACCGTAAGGTGCCAGCATAAAACGTCCGAGCTCGGTAAAGATGGCCACATCGCCCATTCCCGCAGGAACCAGAATCTCTTCATAAGCCTTACGCACGCCCTCACCGATAACAAAAATATCGTTGGCAGGCTGCTCCGGACGATACGGGATACCAACACCGCCGGATAAGTTAATAAACGTAATGTTTGCACCTGTCTTTTCTTTTAATTCCACTGCCAGTTCAAACAGGGTTCTTGCCAGCATCGGATAATAATCGTTGGTTACGGTATTGCTGCAAAGGAAGGAATGAATGCCGAATTCTTCTACACCCTTACTCTTTAAAATTTTGTAACCCTCTATCATCTGCTCCTTGGTCATGCCGTACTTAGCATCACCCGGATTGTCCATAATACCGTTGCTTACCTCATACACACCCCCCGGATTATAACGGCAGCAGATTCTCTTTGGCAGACCGGCCACCTTTTCCAAAAAGGCAATGTGGGTAAAATCATCTAAATTAATGATAGCATCCAGTTCTCTTGCCTTTACGAATTCCTCCGGAGGAGTTGCGTTGGAAGAAAACATAATCTCGGAACCTACGGAGCCAACTGCTTCCGACATCATAAGCTCGGTTAAGGAAGAACAGTCAAAACCGCAGCCTTCCTCCTTTAACACCTGCATAATATAAGGATTCGGAGTTGCCTTTACCGCAAAATACTCCTTGAAGCCCTTGTTCCAGGAAAAGGCCTTTGCCATATTTCTGGCATTTTCACGGATGCCCTTTTCATCATAAATATGAAATGGGGTAGGGTAGGTTTTTACCACCTCTGCAATTTGTTCCTTGGATAAAAATGACTTTTTCATACTGTTATTCTCCTGATTTTTCCATCAATATTTATTTATGGAAGCAATGACTCAAACTGGGCAATTGCCTCCTGATTATATTTTTCGTAATCGACGTTCAACTTCTTTGGCACCCTTCCGTCCAGGCAGGCACGAAGACCGTCCAATACGCCTGACTGACTGTCTTCCACCAGGAAACCTCCCACCTGCTCCATAAAGAGCTTTGGACCGGTAATATCGGTAGAAAAGCATGGAAGTCCTAAAATGTCCGCCTCTGCCAATACCAGACCGAAGCCTTCATACAACGAAGGCAGCGCAAGATAATCACAGGCTTTCATTAACGGATACGGATTGGACATATCTCGGATTACAAAAATTGCTTCCGGACAGGAAGATTCTTCCGCCCATTTTTTTGTATCGTTATAAAGGATACCATATCCTCCCAAAATAAACAACAGCGTATCCGGCTGTTCCTTGTGCAGAATTTCAAACGCCTTTATTAAGCGGGCATGGCCCTTTTCTTTAGAGAAACGGCCGACAGAAATAAACTTTTTCTTATCGGATGCCAATGCTTCCCGAAGTTCTTCCTCTTCCACATTCATCCGGGTTTTTTCATCAAAAACAAGCTCCTGCTCTGCTTTTTCCAAAATGGCTTTGTAATTGATTGTATTTTTTACAAGCACGATATTTGCTTCTTTTTTGGTATCTTCATCCTCATAGGCAGATGCTATATTCCGGGTGGACTGCCGTAAGTCTTCCGTTACAATTGCCACATTATCATACTTACGGTATTCCCTGCTTAACAGTTTGCGGGTCAGGGTACGCTTGGAGCGGATTTCCTCTTCCATATCATTGTGAACAAAAATTGTCCGGCTGCAAGGCACCTGCTCTATCAATTCAATCAGCTCATGCTCATAACCAAAAAACTGGATTGCTTTATCGATACGGCAGCTTCCGAGAATACGGCCGTACTCTCTTTCTGCCACCTTCTCTACCAGTGTCTTCATCGCTTTATACGGCAGAATATGAAACTCCTGGAACAGCATATAGCAAAATGTCTCCCACGCAGTTGCACTTCTTGCATGATAATAACTGATTGTGGTTACGCCTTCCGGAATCATCTTAATACATTCCTGACGCTTTTTAATTGCATTAATTTTGTACAATACGGCATAATTGTACTTCTCTTTATCCACCATAGACAACAAATTTATTGCCGAAGTAGTAATACCGTTGCGCACTAAATTACCGGCATAAAGTACCACGTTCTTCTTTCCGTTGTCCGGTGTCATGCGGATATCCAAAAGAGGGGATTCTTCGTTAAACAACACCTGATGGCAAATGGCCTTTGTCATATCCGGCACATCATATGCACAGAATTTCTTTAAAAATTCCGTATCATCATACTTCTTTGGTTCACTGATGTACTGAACCAGCTCATCCACATTTGCCGCCTGCGGGAACGGAAGCTCATCCACAGAAAAATACATGCCTCTTTCCTGCATATATTCTTCTTTATCGTAAGTAAACAGCACAATTTTACGTCCACTTACTGCAAAATCAAAGAACACACTGGAATAATCCGTTACCAACACGTCCGCAGCGTTCAAAAATTCATATGTATCGTATTTGTCCGCAGGAAACGGTACAATATTAGTATACTGTGTAACATCAATAGCGCCTCTGCTCAACGGATGCAGTTTTACATACAGAATCTGGTTTTCCTTCAGCTTTTCGTCCCATTCATCAAAATAATTCTTCAGGATTTCATTCTGCATCTCGCTGGTTACGTGACCGATGGCACCTCGCCAGGTTGGCATAAATACAATGACCTGCTTATCTCCAAAGCCGCATTCTTTACGGATTTCTTCCCTGCGCTTTGTGTCAAGAAATGCCTGATTACGCGGATAACCCGCCAGCATCAATTTTGTATGTCCGAAATTTGCAAGGCAATAGTCATCAATAAAATGCTGCATGGTAAATTCATTCGGGCATAGCAGATAGTCTGCATCAAACATATTTTTCTGCACATTACCGAAGGTAGCAAAATCATTTGCCACTTTATTACCAAGACACTTTAGCGGAGTTCCGTGCCAGGTATTTAAGTACACCTGCTCCGGACGCTTATTAAAAACAATAAAGAAGGTATGCTCATTTACAAGATACTTGGCCGTTGCAAGTACTTTAAAATATTCCTTCGTTGTAACATCCAGCAAAGTTACTCCGGAAATATTCATGGTTTCCAGGTACTTCTTCCGTTCTTTCATATCCTTTCGTCTGCAAGAGAGAAAAATTTGAAAACCGGCATACTCTTCACCGGAAGTAAGTTCCTTTAACAGCGCATTAATATTGCCGTCCGGGCTCTGACCGTTTAAGGTTTCCAACAAAACCGTATTTTCTTCAATCGGAAGATTTTCCCGGTACCAGAAATATTTTTTACGGTTCAGATACTGCCGGTTAACTCTCTTCAGTTTTTTACGTAATTTCTTTATTTTCTTACGGATTTTTCCCGTCAGCGCTTTGATTTTTCCCATGGGTTCCCGTAACTCCTTTTTCAACTATTTTAATTTTTCTTCCAATAACCGTTCTACCTGTTCCGCAGTCTCAATTTCAAGCTTTTCCATATCCAGAACGCCCTTTAACTGACGGTTTATTGTTCTGGATGCATCCGGAAGCTTAAACCTGCTCATCGGAAATGCAGAAAGCACCAGTACGGTTTCATCATTACTTCCGCTAAAATCCAGTACATAATCAATGCGGCAGTCCGTGAAAAGTCTTTGCTTCTCATTCTCTATCAGATGCCGGATGAGTTTTTTCTGCTCATCGTCCGGAGCGGTTCTGGACTTTCTCCAGGCGATATACTGCTCCTTCTGCTTTTCATCCAGACTGAATGCTTCATAGAATCCCAGATAATTCATTCCCTCCGGCAATTTTTGAAGCCGTTTCTGCCTGTAAATCACTTCTTCCATTTTGTACAACAGTATATAGTTATACTTGGTAGTATCCAAATTCTGAATCAACTCAAAAAAACGGTCTGTAGTACGGCAGGTGTTTAACGGTCCGCCATAAATAAATACGTTTTTCTTTCCGTTATCTTTCAATTCCCGTTCCTCAATCAGCGGACTTGTCTGATTGAAGAAAACCCGTTTGCAAAGTACACGGGTTGCATCCTTCGTATCATAAGCACAATATTTCTTACAAAAATCCGCATCATTATAGGATTTCGGTTCATTGATGCAGCGTACCAGTTCTTCTATGGTAGCAGACTGTGGAAACGGCAATTCCTCCATTGGGAAATAAAAGCCCCGGCTGGAAGTATATTCTTCTTTATCATACGTAAACAAAAGCACTTTTCTTCCACTGATGGCATAGTCAAAAAACACGCTGGAATAATCGGTAATCAACCCATCCGTCGCATTTAAAAACTCATAAGTCTCATACTCCTGCGGAAACGGCAGAATATGACGGAACATTGATAAATTGATACCTTTACTGTTCATCGGATGCAGTTTTACATATACCCGCTGATGATCCTGCAATAGGCTGTCCAGTTCCTCAAAATATCCGGCCAGCTGTTGATTCTGGCCTTCGCTTTCCACCTGATGGACCACTCCGCGCCAGGTAGGAAGATAGGCATAAATCTGCATATTCTCAATGCCGCATTCCCGACGTATCACTGCACGGCGATCTTCATCCAGAAACGCTGTGTTCCGCGGATAGCCACTTAAAAGAATTCTTGTATTACCCAGATTTTCTATCATATAGTCTTCTGTCAGACTTCTCATGGTCAGTTCATTCGGACACAACAGATAGTCGGCACACAGGAAATTTCTCTGGGCATTACCAATCATGCCGGCATCGTCTTTAATTTTTCTTCCCAATGTTTTTAACGGCGTACCATGCCAGGTATTCAGATACACCTGCTCCGGACGCTTGATAAAATCCAAAACAAAAGTATTGTCATTAATCAGATACTTTGCTGTAGCGAGCAGTTTAAAATACTGTCTGCTTCCCGTTAACACCGGCCGGATTTTTGACAGATTATGCTTTTTCAGCTTTGCCTGCATTTCCTCCATCTGATTTTCCTGACAGGAAAGCCAAATCTTAAATTTTTTGTATTCCGGAGCGGTTGCCAGTTCCTTGGCAATTGCAGCGATGTTGCCTCCCAGTGTTCTGCCGTGCTGGGACTCCAGCAAAACAACGTTATGTTTCACTTTACAATGCTCCACATAATGAATATAACGTGTCTTTTCTTCCATACAATGCCTCCAAAAATTTTTAAGGAATCAGGCTTTCAAACTGCTCCACTGCTTCCCTGTTATACTGCTCATAATCAACAGTAAGACGTTCCGGCACCTTTCCTGCCAGGCAGTCTCTCATTCCCTGCAGAATTCCTTCTTTGCTGTTTTCCATCAGATATCCGCCATACTGCTCCATAAATTTGCTTGGTCCCACTATGCGGGTAGCAATACATCTGACACCCAGCATATCTGCCTCTGCGAGTACCAGTCCAAATCCTTCGTAAAACGACGGAAGTACAAAATAATCACACTGTTTTAACAACGGGAACGGATTGGACATATAATAAATCACCGCAATACGTGAGGCTGCCTTGGAAGCTGCCGCCTTCTTTACCGTTGCATCATACAAATCCCCGTAGCCGCCCAGAATAATTAAACAGGCATCCGGATTTTCTTCATAGATTTTTTCAAAAACTTCAATCAGGCGGAAATGTCCCTTTTCCTTGGAAAACCGTCCGATGGTAATAAACTTCTTTGGCGAAGACTGAAGTAATTCCCTAAGATATGCTTCTTCCACATTCAGAAGGGTATCTTCATCAAAGGTTAATTCCGATTCCGCATTTTCCAAAACCCAGCGGTGGTTAATAATATTTTTTGCCACACATATGTTAGGTTTTTCAGAACTGTCCTTTGCCTGACGCATTGCCATCTTTTCAATGCCCGGAATCAGGTCCGGTGTTACCGACGCAACAGAATCATAATGCAGGTACGCACTTGCCAGGGTATTACGGTCTGCATTACCCTTAGTACGGATTTCCTGCTCCATATCATTATGCACATAAATGGTGCTGCTGCAAGGCATTTGTTCAAACATGCGGATAACATCATCCACATAACCGTTAAACTGGATTACCTTATCAATACGGCAGCCGCTGAATACACGGTTTACATCATGCATTGCCTGTTTTTTCAAAAGCAGACTCTTTTTTGCATAAGGATAAAACGGCAGTTTACATAACAAAGTATCTGCCAGGGACAAACTTCTTACATGATAAAATCCCATGTAAGCCACATCCTCCGGCAATTTTTTTAAACTTGCCTGCCTTCTGCGCAAAGTATCCAGTTTGTATAAAATAATATAATTATATTTTGTTCTGTCTAAAGCGTTCAGAAGATTAATCAAAGAGGTAGTAATACCGTTTTGCCGGAAATCTCCTCCGAAAATTGCCACATTTTTCTTGCCGTTGTCTGCGATAGGTTTAATATCTACCAGCGGGCTATCTTCCTCAAAAATAAACTTTGCACAAATTGCCTTTGCCGCCTCCGGATGCTCCTTTGGGCAAAAACGCTTTAAGAATTCACTGTCGTCATAAGTTTTTTCTGTGGTAAGTGCCCCGGCAAGTTCCTGTACGGTATCCGCCTTCGGGAACGGAAATTCCTCCAAAGGAACCGCAAACAGGTTGTTGTTCATATAAATATCTTTGTCGTAACGGAACAAAATGATAGGGCGTCTTGTTACTGCATAGTCCAGCATAATTGTAGAATAATCCGTGATTAAACCATCTACTGCACCTAAAAATTCATAGGTAGAATATCCGGACGGAACCTTTACCACATGGCTCATTCCGCCCCAGTCAATCAAATCTGCCATTTCCTTCTGGACCTTGGCATACACCCGCTGATTGTCGGAAAGAAGCTTATCCAGTTCCCATAATTGCTCTATCATCTGCTCTCGCTGAGCCTTAAGGGCAATATTATCTTCTTCCACACGGCGTACCGGAGAATAGAAAAACGTCTGCAGGCCGTCCATGCCATGCTTTGCCCTGATTTGGGTTCGCTTTTCCTCATCAAACAAAACAGCATTTCTTGGATATCCGCTGATAAGCGCTTTTGAAGTTGCTATATTTTCCAGCATGTAATCACGCTGTACCTGTTCCAGTGCAAATTCATTGGCAAAGAAAAGATAATCTGCCGCAAAGAAGTTCTTCTGCTGATTACCAATCATGCCAAAACCTTTCTTTTTACTTTTTCCCGTGGCACGGATTGGAGTAACGTCCCATAATTTCATGTACTTTTGGCCTTCCCGCTTAATAAAAACCGCAGGAAACTCGCTGTCATTTAATAAAAATCCGGCGGTAGCCAGAAGCCGGTAATATTCCTCACTTTCACGCAGTATTACCTGAACATTTTTCATGTTCTGTTTACTGATAAACTTCTCTCTTTTTTCTTTGACATCTTCCGTTACCGCTACCCAGATGCGAAACTCCTTATATCTGGCATCGGATGCCATTTCCCGGAGCAGATAAATCAAATTCCATTCCAGTTCTTTGCCCATTTTGGATTCCAGCAAAACGGTATGGTGGTCTACAGGAAGAGTTTCAATAAAATGAAAATACTTTTTTAATCGAAAATAGCCAGGCCCTACTTTCCTCCTGGCATTTTTGAACTCTGTGTTGATTCTGTTAAATAACTTATTCACAAAAACCTCCCGGCAGATTATTTATGTAAATCATCCTTAATCTGTGTTGTGGATATTCCTTCCGTACGGGGCAGATAAACAACCTCGCAATAATCTTTCAGGAAATCAAACTTACCTTCCCAGTCGTTACCCATAACAAAAACATCCACCTGATTGTCTACCACATCAGAAATTTTCTGTTCCCAACAGGTTTCCGGGATTACTTCATCAACATAGCGAATAGATTCTAAGATTATTTTCCGGTTTTCATAAGAATGATATGCCTCTTTATGCTTTCCACGGTTAAATTCATCTGTAGAAAGAACAACAATTAAATAATCGCCCAGTGCTTTTGCGCGACGCAATAAATTAATATGTCCAACATGCAACAAATCAAATGTTCCATATGTGATTACCTTTTTCATGTCAATGCCCTCCTAGACCTATTCTATCATATTATATCTTTCTTTCCTACATTATGCAAGCAGAAACCTTAGGAAAATTCTGCACTTTTTCAAGTCCGCCGCTATTGAAAAATTACTAGAAAATGTGCTATACTAAAGATTAGTGACAAGATATTGATGAACGGGAAAAGAAATGTTTTAGGAGGTTTATAATGGAACAATATACAGGCAGCCAGATTGTGGTATTGGAAGGTCTGGAAGCGGTACGTAAGCGTCCGGGTATGTACATCGGAAGCACCGGCTCCAGAGGCCTGCACCATTTAATCTGGGAAATTTTAGATAACGGTATTGATGAACACCTGGCGGGCTTTTGTAACCGCATCGACATCGTGCTGCAAAAGGATGGCGGAATTTCCATCACCGACCACGGCCGCGGCGTTCCGGTGGACATCCATCCAACCAAAGGTATTCCTACCGTCCGCGTGGTTTATACCATTTTGCATGCCGGCGGTAAATTCAGCAGCAGCGTCTACAAGGTATCCGGCGGTCTGCACGGCGTAGGTGCCTCTGTTGTTAACGCCCTTTCCACAAAAATGATTGTAGAAGTCCGTAAAGACGGAAAAATCTACCGCGATACTTACGAAAACGGCGGCCATCCGACCACCGAACTGGAAAAAGGATTACTTCCTGTGGTTGGCAAGTGCACCAAGGCCGACACCGGTACCAAGGTTGTGTTCTATCCGGACCCTTCCATTTTTGAAACCGTGGAATTTAAGCCGGATATCATCACCAAGCGCTTAAAGGAATCCGCATACCTGAACAAGGGCCTGACCCTTAATTTCAAAGACGAAAAAAACGGCACCGAAACCGTCTTCTACGAGGAAGAAGGTATCAAGAGCTTCGTTTCCCACATTACAAAAACCGCCATGAAGGACTCTGAAAGCGCCAAGCTTTTAATTCCGGAACCGGTTTATGTGGAAGGAACCAGCGGCGACATCGAGGTAGAAGTGGCATTCACCTACACCAGCACCTACCAGGAGCAGATTAACTCCTACTGTAACCGCATCAACGTAGTGGACGGCGGTACCCTGGTTACCGGTTTTAAAAATGCCCTTACCCGTATCATGAATAAATATGCCCGCGAACTTGGCATCTTAAAGGACAAGGATGAAAACTTCGACGGTAAAGATATCCGTAACGGTCTTGTTGCCATCGTTTCCATCAAGCATCCGGACCCACAGTTTGAGGGCCAGACAAAAACCAAGCTTGGCAACACCGACGCCAAGAGTGCGGTAGATGATGTATTTGCTGCAGAGGTTACCCGTTACTTTGACAAAAACATCGAAGAGCTTCGGGCTATTCTTGACAACACCATGAAGTCCTACAATGCAAGAAAGGCCGGCGACAAAGCAAGAAACGCCATTCTTAAGCAGTTAAACGACGTGGACACCCGCTCAAAGCTTGCTTCCTGCTCTTCCAAAAAGGCAGAGGAATGCGAAATATACATTGTCGAGGGTGACTCCGCCGGCGGCACCGTAAAAACCGCAAGAAACCGTAAAACCCAGGCCGTTTTACCTCTGCGTGGTAAAATCTTAAACGTAGAAAAGGCTGCTTTAGAGAAAATTTTAGTCAACAACGAAATCAAAACCATGATTGCATCCTTTGGCTGCGGCATCGGCGACGATTTCGATATTTCCAAATTACGTTACCATAAAATTATCATCCTGACCGATGCGGACGTGGACGGAGCCCATATCAGTACCCTGCTGCTCACCTTCTTCTACCGCTTCATGCCGGAGCTTATCATGGAAGGAAAAGTCTTCCGCGGTATGCCACCTCTTTATAAGGTAGACTACGAAGTAGCAGGCAAAACCAAGAAAACAAAGCAGTCCAGGTACTTATTCAACGACTTCGAGCTGGAAAAGTTCCGTAAGGAAGGCCACAAGATTCTCACCCTGCAGCGTTACAAAGGTCTTGGTGAAATGGATGCGGACCAGCTTTGGGAAACCACACTTAATCCGGAAACCCGTGTATTGGCCCAGGTTTCCATTTCCGATACCGTAGAAGCCGATGAGGTAACTTCCCTGCTTATGGGCAGTGCGGTTCCACCGAGACGTGCCTTTATTGTAGAAGAAGCCAAGTATGCAAAGTTAGATGTGTAAACACACTTGTTTAGGAGATAAATTATGAAAACCACAACAACAGAAAACCTGATCCAGCTGGATTTCGCGGAGGAAATGAAAACCTCCTTCCGTGACTATGCGGTCAGCGTTATCGTGGACCGTGCCCTGCCGGACGTAAGAGACGGCCTCAAGCCGGTTCAGCGAAGAATTTTATATGCCATGACCGAGCTTGGTCTGGACCCAAAGAAACCACACAGAAAAAGCGCCCGTATCGTTGGTGACACCATGGGTAAATACCATCCTCACGGTGACTCCTCCATTTACGATGCCCTGGTACACATGTCCGAAGACTTTTCCCTTTCCATTCCGTTAATTGACGGTCACGGAAACTTCGGTTCCTTAGACGGCGACTCCGCGGCTGCCATGCGATACACCGAGGCCCGTTTGTCCGAAGGCGCCATGACCATGTTAGACCATTTAGAAAAAGGTCTGGTGGATTTCGTTCCAAACTTTGATAACAGTGAAAAGGAACCAACCGTACTTCCGGCCATGCTTCCAAACCTGCTTATCAACGGCACCACCGGTATTGCAGTAGGTATGGTAACCAACATCCCGCCACACAATCCGGGAGAGGTTATCGACGGTGCCATTGCCTTTATCGACAATCCGGACATCTCTTTGGAAGAGCTGATGACCTATATTCCGGGCCCGGATTTTCCAACCGGCGGTATGATTACCAATGCAGAAGTTCTTCCTGCCCTCTACGCCACCGGCGAAGGCAAATTAAAGGTACGTGCTAAGGCTCACATTGAAAACAGCGACTACGGCAAAAAGAATATTATCATCACCGAAATTCCTTATACCAGCGCCGGCAACAAAACCCGTCTGGTAGAAAACCTGGTAGACCTGATGAAGGACAAGGTTTTTGAAGAAATCAACGACGTCCGTGATGAATCCTCCAAGGATGTCCGCATCGTTATCGAAGTAAAGAAAGACCGTGATGCAGACAACCTGCTCAACGGCTTATATAAGAAAACCGGCTTAGAGGATACCTACTCTGTTAACATGCTGGCAGTAAAGGACCAGCAGCCGATTGTTTTTAACTTAAAGACCATGCTGGCTGAGTTTGTAGAGTTTCAGGAAATTCTCTACACCAAGGAATATCAGCACATGTTAAACAAGGCCAACGACCGTTTGGAAATTGTTGGCGGCTTAATCCGTGCCACCGATATCATCGATTTAATCATCGAGATTCTTCGCGGCAGTACTTCCGTTAAGCAGGCCAAGGGCTGTTTAATGACCGGTGACACCACCGACATCAAGTTTAAATCCGAAGCTTCCAAAAAGCAGGCCGAAAAGCTTGATTTTACCGAGCGTCAGGCAGATGCCATCCTGGCTATGCCTCTCAGCAAGTTAATCGGTCTGGAACTGATGAAGTTGCACGAAGAAAGCGACACCCTGCTTAAGAATATTGAAACCTACAAGAAGGTGCTGGGACCATGAAGGAACTCCACAAGGTAATCAAGAAGCAGCTGCAGGAGTTCCGCAAGAAGTTCGACCAGCCAAGAAAAACTGAAATCAGCCAGGTTGCCACCTTCAAAGTCGGAGGCCAAGCGGGCTTAGGAAGGCTAGTTG